>DATEDP010000073.1:0-30000 GCA_035281585.1 bacterium | reverse complement strand
CGCTGGTCGCCTGGCCGATCCTCTGGCCGTCGACCGAGAGCTCCAAGGATTGGATTTCGAGGCCCTGAGTCTGGCCGGCCGCCAACATGACGTTGAAATTTCCGGCGATGCTGTCCTTGTCCAAAGGCTTGACGAAGCGGAGCGGCCGGCGGGCCACGTATTGCAGCTCCAATTTTTCGCTCACCACGTCGCCGTCCGACGTGGTCAGGGAAAGATTGAGGCGATGGGCGCCGGGCTTCACCTTCAAGGCGACAAGATCCACGCTCTGGCGCAAAGCCGCTTTGTCCAAGCTCTGCGGTTTCTCCTCGTCCAGCTGGAAGGTCAGGGATTGGATGACCGCGGGATCCTCGGCTTGGATCTCGAACTCGACCTTGCCGTTGACCAAGGCCTGACCGGCTTGGTCCTTGATCCAGCGCGCCCGCGGCAGGGGCGCGAGGGACGGGAACTTCAAGGTCGCGTCGCCCCAAGTCTCGGCCGCGGCCGAGAGAATCTCAAAGCCCAGTCCGGCTGGAGCGAGGCTGCTGTAAACTTCGGCGGCGGGCTCGGCGAGCGCTCCCAGGACCACGAAGCTCATGACGGTCCCATGCTTTTTGGCCTCGGCCTGCCAAGCACCGCGGGTCGCCGCCGGCGGCAGCTTGGAGACGTCACCGACCCAAATCGCCTGCTTCAAGCCTTTCGCCCCGGCGAGCTTCTTCATCGCCACCGTCATGTCCAAAGCGGCATTCGCCGGGGCCAAAACTTTCTCGACCGGCTTCTCCCAAGAGCTGGGCTTGCCGGCTTGCAGGGTCTCGGCGCCCGCCGCCGAGGCCAAGTGAAGCCTGTCCCGGGATTGAAGCAGCGAGGCCGCCTCGTAAATCGCGCTGGCCATCGAGGATTTCACTTCGGTCTGGACCAGCGAAGGCAAGTCGAGAACCAGCAGGAGATCGCGGGTCGCGCCCAGCCGCGACCCATCGACGTCGATTTGAACGCCGCGCATCGCCTTGTCGCCCCGGCTCAAGGCCAAATGGCCGGCGACTCCCGGGGCGAAGCTCAAGCCTTCCGGGTTCCGAACCATCAGCCGACTTTGCCGCCCCTTACCCGAGGGGTTGGAGCGAGTCGCCGCGACCCGAAGCGGCATCCCTTCGGGCGAATTGAAGAGCGGGCGGCCCTGCATCACCTGCAACCGGATCGGGCTGGTCAGCGGATCGAGCCAGGTGACTCCGTAGAAGCTTTCGCCGGTGAAGACGGCGGTGCCCGGCGCCTTCATCCCCTGGCGGCTGAGCAGCTTCCAACCCAGCAAGCTGCCGATGAGGCCGATCGCCAGCAAAGCCCAGACTCCGCGCCGCAGGAAGGGCTGGCCATGCTTGCGGCCCAAGACCCACCCCAAAACGATGGCCAAGACGAGCAGCGGAAAGCTGAGTGCCATTGACAGCACGCCGGGCCGAAGCCAGATCGGAATCGCACTCAGCGCGGGCGCGCCCCACAAGCCGGCCTCGAGGCCTTGGCCGCCGACCAAGGCGAAGATCCAGCCAAGCAGCCCCAGCAGAAAAGCGGCGGCGGCCAGCAGCTTGGCCAAGAAGGAAAGCCGCGGCGTCGCGGACAAGACGGCCGCCGCGATGCCCAAGACCAAGACCCAGATCGGTCCCAGCCAAGCCGCCAAGCCGACCTTGAAGAAATGAAGGTTGGCCGGGTCGCTGGCATAAAATCGAAATCCGGACCACGCCACCAAGCCGAACCAAGCCAAGAGAACGCCGAGGAAGGCATGGCGGCCCTCCAAGCGCCGAAGCAAGCTGCCGGCCACGAAGAGACCGGCAAGCGCGGTCGCCAAGATCGCCGGCAAGCGCAGCCCGGGCCCGCGGCTGAGCGCTTCGACCGTGCCTTCGGCCAGGAAAAGAAAAAACACCAAGCTGAGCAGCAAATAGACCAAGGAGCGTTGAGGCTTGGCCGGAGCGAGGGGCGGCACGGCGGCCGGAACCGACTCCGCGGGCGGCGGCTTGCGCGCCGGTTCCGGGGCTTTGGCTTGGACCGGCGGCGGCGCCTTGGCCTGGGACGAAGGCGGCGGCTCGACACCGGACTCTTCCTCGACTTCGGGCATTTCAAAAAAAGTGGTGGCCTCCATGTCCTGGCTAGCGGCCGGAGATCGGGGAGCCGGAGCGGGACTCGGCGCGGGAGGCTCGACCTCGTGCTCACCGGTCTTTTCTTGATCGAAATATTGGATATCGTGCAGGTCGGAGTCCTCGGGCGGAGGCACTTTGACCATCACCGTTTCTTCAAACCCTTCGAGCTGCCGAATATCGATGTCGAAGGTGGTTTTCTCCAAGTCCTCTTCCGTCACTTTCTTCGGCGGCTTGGAACTATTTTTCTCTTTGTCTTTGGCCATGGAATTCCTTCGCTATAGAGGGGAGCCTAACGATTTTTATGCGGGCCCGCTGGAAATACAAAGCATAATCTTTCCAAGAGCTTCGAGTATATCGCGCGGCGAAAACCGAGCGAAGGCCCGGCGGCGAGCTTGCCACCCTCCACCCTCCAGAAATCGACTCCATCTTCCTTAACTTAAAGAAATGTTTTAAGTTTTATGTGTTTGACGAAAAAAATAAGCTTTGCCTAGAATTGCGGTTGGCGCTAGCTCATAATCGGAATTCCCCGGAAAAACGTGACGTTCAAGGGGTCTATTAAAGCCGCGCCTGTTGATCTTATTTTGGAGGAATCATGGCCGTGCCTGCGAAGACTGTCAGCGACGAAACCCCCAGTCCCTACGCCGTCAATAAGCCCCTTTTCGAGGAAGCGACGGCCATCAAGGACAAGATGCGTATGATCGAGGGTCGTCTGGAGAAAATGGAAGAGCATCGCACCGCAGTTTCCGACTCCGTCTACCTTAAGGTCAAAACCGATTACGAAGTCCAAATGGACGAGGTGAAGGGCCAATTCTCCGCAAAATGCCGGGAAATCGAGAGCGAGCTGAAGACTTTGTATAGTGCCCAGGCCGAGCAAGAGAACAACCTGGCCGGTCATCAGGAGGTCTTGGAGGAGGCCCGCTTCCGCCATACCTTAGGCGAATTCAATGACAAGAAGTTCAAGGACCTCGAAACTCAACAAAATAAAGAAATAAAAAAATACAATGACTTGCTCGATATTATTAAAGGATCGATTCAGCAATATGAAGGCGTTTTGGGCCACCCTTATGAGGGCGAGCGGGAGCCCGAAAAACCCCGCCCCCTCAAAACGCCGGTAAGCTCGGTCCCGACTGCGGCCCCTTCGGCTCCGCCACCCCCGCCGGTCGCCAAGGCGGCTCCGGCTCCGGCCAAGGCTCCCGATGAGGACACCTCTCGGACCCGCGATTTCCTGGTCGAAGACCTCGTGGAAGAGGCGGCTCCACCCCCTCCGCCCCCGCCGCCGCCGGAAACCAAGGCCGTTCCGGTCGACACCGGCGACACCGACGCCGGTTTCGAGGACAAGCTGAGCGATGAGCTGGACATGTTCTTGGAGGGCGGAAGCGACTACTTCGGCGAAAAACCCGCTGCG
This sequence comes from bacterium, assembly GCA_035281585.1. Lineage (NCBI taxonomy): Bacteria > bacterium. The sequence goes on along the minus strand of DATEDP010000073.1, from coordinate 26,499 downwards.
GCCAAGGCTCCCGAGCCGGCCAAGGCTGCGCCCAAGCCGGAGAAGCTTTCACCCAAGCAGCCCTTGAGCCGGACCGAGCCGGTCGAGGACTCGATCTCGACCATTCTTCGCGACATTCCGATGGACGAAGAGGCTCCCGAGGCCGCGATCACCAAGTCTCCCTCCGAGGAAACCGGCGCCAACATCGACATCCGGGAGGTCCCGGCCGAAGCTTCGATGCTTTTGATCGAGGGCGATCTCGACGAAAGCGAGTTCATCCTGGCCGAGAACACCAGCATCGGGCGCTCACCGTCCAACGACATCGTCCTGAAGGAATCCAAGGTCAGCCGGCAGCACGCCGCGATCAACTACATCGGCGGCAACTACGTGCTGGTCGACCTGAAAAGCTCCAACGGCGTCTTCGTCAACGGCAAGAAGATCGAAGAAGCCGCGCTCCGCGACGGCGACGAAGTGTCGGTCGGAAGCTTCAAATTCCAGTTCAACCTGAGCTAAAAAAAAGGCGGACCTCCCGAATGAGAGATTCGCCATCCTACCCTTTGCCGGGAATCTATTCGTCCAAGCTGTTGAACAAGGCCCGGCAAGTTCCGCTGACGATCACCGCCCGGTCGGCCGGCACTCCGGGTCCTTCGCCGCCGTATTCGATGACGACCGGTGCCTGAACGCCGGGCGGCGGCAATCGGACCGTCGACTCGGCCCAAAAGCGGCTTCCATCCGCCAACCTGGCGGTGACCATGCCCTTGATGGCTTCGGGATCGGCGTCCAAGGAATCGGCGCTGCCCTTGACTTTGACCCTTCCGGTCACCGGATCGCGGATCTCGAAATCATCGCGGCCGATCCCGACTCCGTCGGAGTTGTGCAAGGTGATCGCGTTGGCGAAGAAGGTTCCCTCCAAACGGGGATCCTCGCTAGTGATAGGCCCCTGGCCGCGCAACCGGACGACCGAGAATTCCTCGCCGTCGGCTCCTTCACAGATCGAAACCTGGACCGAGGTGGGAATGACTTCGGCTCGAGCAAAGACCGGCGTAATGCTCAACGGCCGGTGGTCCCAGGCGTTGGCTACGGAGATTCCAGCCAGGAAAATTCCCAGCCCCATGATTTTCAATGCTGCTTTCATAGATTCCTCCTTTGTGGCCAAATTTAGCCGCGCTCTTCTTGATCGTCGTCGCCCCTAAGGATGATTTTTATGGATTGCTGTCTTTATTGCCCATCCTCTAAAATGAGGACGCTTTTAAGGAGGGGGGCTCCATGTCTTTTGCGCTTCACCGAGAAAGGCTGATCGGCGACGTCCTTCGAACCACCTTCGAAGCCGCGACCTTCAAGGATCTCGACATCGAAACCCTGCCGCTGATCGACCGGCTCTGCGACACCAGCGTTTCCATGATCTATCGCACCAATGAAAAAGGAGAGTTGATCAACATCGGCGGCGACCGCGAAACCCACAACGGCTACGTCGAGCGATACCGACACTCCGATCCGATGCAGAACGCGCTTTGCCGAGAGGATGTCCGAATTCTCCGCGGCCCCCGCTGCCCGGAGTGGAAGAAATTCTTGGAGCTTCCGGTCTACCACGAACATGCCAAGCTCCACGGCATCGACAATTACATCGTTTTTCGCCTCACCGAGAGCAAAATCTTCGAGCCCGGCTCGGTGGGGATCATCCTGGCCCGCTCCCGGCGCCAGCCCGACTTCAGCGAAGGCGAGGAGCATCTCTTGGCGCGGATTCTACCGTCGCTCGAAGCGATGGTCCGGAGGATCTCGCGCAGCGAAGCGCGGTTCGAAACCCAGGCCCTTCTCGAAACGATTCTCGACCTGGACTCACCGGCTAAAATTGCCTGCGACCTCCAGGGCCGGCTCCTCTGGGCTTCGGAAAGCGCGGCCGGCTGGCTCGGACTGAGCCACCGAAAGCATGCTCTACCCGAGCTTCTCGCCGAAGCGGCGCGGCGAGTGGGAGCTTTATGTCGCCAAGGCCGACCGACCGAGCCCCCCATTCCCCAGGTGAGGCTTGTCGGCGAAAATCAAGCTTCGGTCCTGGTCGAACTGCGTTTGGCCCGCACCCGAAACGGCTCGCCCTTCGTGTTAGCCGAGCTTCGGGTTCCGAAGGTGAGCCTGGAATTGGCCGATGCCGCGGCCCGCTTTCATCTAACCCTCGCCGAAACCCACGTCCTCGAGGCCTTGGCCCGGGGCCTTTCCGACCTCCTGATCAGCCGGGAGCTTTTCATCTCCCGCGCCACCGTTCGAACCCATGTCGGCCGCATCCTCGCCAAACTGGGCGTGGCTTCCCGCACCCAAGCCGCTCTCTTGGCCCACGGGCTCCCTCACTGAGGGCTCCAACGGCGTCTTCGTCAACGGCAAGAAGATCGAGGAAGCGCGCTGCGCGACGGCGATGAGGTCTCGATCGGCAGGGGTAAAAAAAAGACGAATCCCCCGTTGAGCGGGAGATTCGCCACCCTACCCTTGCCGGGAAGAATCATCCTAGGTGAGCAACAATTCCGGCAATCCCGTAAGGCTTTAATTCTTGTCCTAATTTAGCCGGGATCGGCCGGGCTCGTCGTCATCACTTTTGATGATTTTTTAGCGGCTTCACGTTTTTTCCCATTCGAGGCCCCAATCCCCCGCGGGGGGCCCTCCCCTGGCCTTATATCGCTTCTCCGGCCGGCACCGGACTTGCTCCTTTTCAGCCTAGAAAAGGAGGCTTATGTCGCCACCGACCTTGCGAGCTCAACGTCCCCTGCCCCCTAGGCCCTCGATGCCGAAACGAGCCGAATCGCCGCTGCCCTTGACCCACGAGGAATGGGCCCGAAGCGAAACCGGTGCTTCGCTGCGTGGAATAAATTACCTGAAGCGGCTGGAGCGGCGGCGGCTTCGCCAAATCCAGCGCGGCGACTACCGCCTCGAGCCCCGGATCTTGCTGGCGGCGGCCCGCAATGCCATCCTCACCTATCGCGGGACCGGCAGCCACCGCGAGATGTACCAGGCCCTGCACCGCGACCTCCTCAAGGCTTATCCGGGGCTGATCGCCCGGGAGCTGCCCGAGCCGACTTTCAACTATGCCGGCACCGTCACCGGAAAAATCCAAGTCCTCTATTGTTCGCGCAAGGAGTATTTGATTTTCTATTGGACCGCGATCGGTAGCGAGGGCCCATCCGGCCGCTACCGGCGGATGGACGTCTGGGATTTCCTATTGGATGGAAAGCAGCGCTCCGAATCGGAGACCGGCTACGACGCCAATGTCGAGCTCGGCCCCGGCGGAGTCCACTATTTGCCGCGGGGCTCGGCGACCCATTATTCCACTCCCGGCGGCGCCTATTATTTGGAATACGGCCGCAGTGAGGACGTCTGGGCTTCGGCGATGAAGTTCGGCATCTTCGCGCCGGTCCGGACCTTCAGCAAGGACCGAGTGGCGGCCCGCAAGCAGATCCGGCAATGCCTGCGGCTGATGCTGGGGAACGCTTCGAGCCTTAACGGCGAACCGCCAGCGAGCAGCCCCCGCCGGAAATCTCGGGATTGAGCGGGGCCGGGTTCACGGTCGTTTCCACCGTCGCGGTGTTATCGTCGGGATTGTCCTCGTCTTGGTCGGCCGTCACCGAGGCGGTGTTGGTGACGATGCCGCTGGAATTGGGCAAGACCGTCAAAGTGACGTTGGTCGAGGCGTTGGCGGCCAAATCCCCCAAATCGCAGGTGACGGTCGAGCCGGCGCCGGAGCAGAGGCCCTCGGGACTCGCCGAAACGAAGCTCACCGAGTCGGGCAAGGTATCGATTAGCTGCACTCCGGTCGCGTCGCCCGGCCCCCGATTGGTCACCGCCAAGGTATAAACCAGGTTCGTTCCCACCGTGGCCGGGCTGGGCGAGGCCGATTTCGTCAAAGACAAGTCGACCGAGCCGGCGCAAACCCAAAGCAAGGCGTTGGCCATCAGCAAGGCGCCGTCGGTGCTCGCCACCCAGAAGTCGTCGCGCGAATCGGTCGAAGGGGGGAAAAATCCGAGGTCGGCCCGGCGCACCCCGTTGATCAAGCGGGTGGCAACCAAGGGATCGGTGCCGCCGCTCCAATCAGCGATGCGGACGGCCTCGGGATGAAGCCCGTCATCGGGCCGATAGCTGGACTCCCCGCCGTCGAAGCTGGTCACGCCGGCCAGGATCGGATGATCGGGGACGAAGATGGTTCCCAAAGTCGCCTGGCCGCCGCCGCCCTCGTTGGCGGGATCGATGACCCAATAATTGTCGGCATCGAAGCGCCCGGTCCAGGGAACATCGGCGACCGCGAAGACGGCGGCCACGACTCCGCCGCCGCCATCGACGTAATCGGCGAGGTTGTCGCCAAAGGCGACCGAATCGAGGGGACCGGTGTCGGTGTAGGCCAGAATTCCACAATAGCCATTCATTTCGTCGAGGGTCGGAGTCGCGTCCTCGATATTGAAGACATCGACGGCATCGAAGAGGCCGGTTCCTTGAAGCTTGGATTGGACCTCGTCGTTCCATTCCGGAGTCGCCGGCGCCCCCATGATCGCCACGGTTTGCGCCGCGGCCTGAGCCGAGACGAGCCAAAGGAAGGTCAGACTGATCAATGTCCAAGGTTTTTTCATGGAAAGCACCTCGCGAAATGAGTTTTAGGAAGGTCCATAAAAGACCGAGCGACTCGGATTGGCAAGAATTGTTTAATGGGCCTCGGCCCAATTCGCGCCGACCCCGATCTCGACCTTGAGCGGCACTTGGAAGGGAACCGCCTGCTCCATGCCTTGCCGGACCAAGTCGCGCATCGCGTCGATCTCCTCGGCCTTCACTTCGAAGATCAGCTCGTCGTGGACTTGCAGCAGCAAGCGCGAGCCGAGGCCCTTTCGGTCCATCTCGGCCGCGATGTCGACCATCGCCTTCTTGATGATGTCGGCGGCGGTTCCCTGGATGACGGTGTTGAAGGCGATCCGCTCGGCCAGGTTGCGGGCGATGGTGTTGCGGCCTTCGATCTCGGGCACGAAGCGGCGGCGCCCCATCAGGGTGCGGACTTCCTTCTTCTCGCGGGCACCGGCCAAGACCTTTTCCTTATAATCGCGGACTCCCGAATACTTGGCGAAGTATTGGTCAATGTATCGCTTCGCTTCTTGTTGGGTGACCCCAAGTTGGGCCGAAAGACCGAAGGGGCCCTGGCCGTAGACCACGGCGAAATTGACCGTCTTGCCGGCGCCGCGCATGGCCGGCGTCACCTGGGCTTCGGGCACGCCGTAAATGCTGGAAGCCGTCATCCGGTGGACGTCCAAGTCCTCGGCGAAGGCATGGCGCAGGGCCGAGTCGCCCGACAGCTCGGCCAAGACCCGGAGCTCGATCTGCGAGTAATCGGCGCTCATCAAGCGAAATCCGGTGTCGGCGATGAAAGCCCGGCGAATCTTGGCTCCGTCCTCGCTGCGGATCGGGATATTTTGGAGGTTGGGATCGGCGCTGGACAGGCGGCCGGTCTCGGCGATGGTCTGGTTGAAATTGGTGTGGACCCGGTGGGTCGCCGGATCGGCGATGGCGAGCAAGTTGTCGACGTAGGTCGACTTCAGCTTGGTCAAGGATCGATATTCCAAGATTTCCTTCGGAAGCTCGTGGAGCTTGGCCAACTCCGAGAGCACCTCGACGTCGGTCGAATAGCCGGTCTTGGTCTTCCGTTGGACCGGCAAGCCCAGCTTCTCGAACAGGACGGCGCCGAGCTGCTTGGGCGACTGAATGTTGAAAGGCCCGCCGGCCAGCTCATGGATCTTGACCTCTTGCCGCTGAATCCGGTCGCCGAACTCGGTTTGGAGATTCCTCAGGAAGTCCAAATCGAGCTTGATGCCTTGGCGCTCCATCCGGCCCAGGACCAAAGTCAGGGGAATTTCGATTTCCCGGCAGAGCTTGAGTAGGCCTTCCGATTCCAATTTCCCGCGAAAGAGCTCGGCCATCCGCCAAGTCACGTCGGCATCTTCACAGCTGTAGGCGCTGGCTTCCTTCAGCCCGACCTGCGAGAAGTTTTGGCCCTTGGGCACCACGTCCTCGAAGGCGATCATCTTGTGATCGAGATAGCGGCTGGCCAAGTTATCGAGCTTGGGGCTTTGCGAAGGGTCCAGGAGGTAGGACGCCAACATCGTGTCGAACTCCAGGCCCCGGACATGGATCCCATAGCTCAACAGAACTTGGGCATCGTATTTGAAATGCTGAGCGACCTTTGGAATCGCGGCATCCTCGAGCAGGGGCTTGAGCTGCTCCAAGGTCGGCTCCAACGGCAATTGGCTCTCGGCTCCGGCATGGCCCAGCGCCAGATAATAGGCTTCGCCCGGCGCCAAGGCGAAAGAAAGCCCCACTAATTTGGCCTTGAGCGGGTCCAACGAATCGGTCTCGGTGTCGAAGGCGAAGGATTTGGCGGACTGGATCCGCTCCAGAAACTTTTCGAGCTCGGCGGCCTGGCTGACCAAGCGGTAACCTTCGGTGGAAAGGCCGGCCGCCTTGGCCGGCGCCGGGGCCCCGGAGCCTCCGTATTCCTTGGCCAAGGCGTGGAATTCCAGCTCGCTGAACAGCTTTCGACATTCCTCGGAATTCGGATCCCGGCAGCGCAGATCCTCGAAGACCAGCTTAAAGGGAACGTCCTCGTGGAGAGTCGCCAATTTTCGCGAAAGAAAGGCCTGGTCCCGGTAAGTCTGGAGGTCCTGCCCTTTCTTGCCCGGAATCTCGCCGAGATGCTCGTAGACCCCTTCCAAATTCCCGTACTTTTGAATCCATTGGCTGGCCGTTTTGGGGCCGACGCCGGGGACTCCGGGAATGTTGTCGCTGGAATCGCCCATCAGCCCCAGGACGTCGATCACTTGATCGGGCCGCACGCCGAACTTCTCCAAAACCCCGGCTTCATCGATCCGCTTGTCCTTCATCGTGTCGAGCAGGACGATGTGGCCGTTCACCAGCTGCATCAAATCCTTGTCGCCGGTCACGATGACGACCGGCTGCTCCTTGGGGATGATCTTCTTGGCCACCGTCGCGATGATGTCATCGGCCTCATAGCCCGGGATCTCGATCTGGGGAATGTTGAGCACCTCGACGACTTTCTTGATGTAGTCGAATTGAGGGGCCAAATCGTCGGGCGGGACCTCGCGGTTGGCCTTGTACTCGGCGTAGTCGTTCTTGCGGAAGCTGGGCTCCTTGGAGTCGAAGACCATCAGGAGATATTCGGGCTTCTCGTCCTTGATCAGCTTGAGCAGCATCTGGGTGAAACCGTAGATCGCGTTGGTCGGGAGCCCCTTGGAATTGCTCAGGTGGCGGATCGCGAAGTAAGCGCGGAAAATGTAGGACGAGCCGTCAACTATGTATAAAGCCGGGTTTTCGGACATGGGAGATCTATAAATTGGCTTGGACGCCGAGGCAAGCCGGCGCTAAAATTTGGCTTTGACCTCTCCCCCTTGCGGGAGAGGCCGGTTCGCCGAAGGCGAACCGGGAGAGGGGGCATGGCAAGCGAAGATGCTGCTTGTGCCCTCCCCCCTCTCCCGCCCTACGGGCACCCTCCCCCACGAGGGGGGAGGGAAATATGGAGGGAAGAAGATGAAACGTCACCCTCATGAAACCACCGTTCTCGCTCTTTTCCCCAACGCCGACCAAGCCCGGGCCGCCATGGAGGCCCTTTCGCCCCTGCCCCTCACGGCCGGCGACGTCAGCCTCATCCTCAGCGAGGAGGCCTACGACAAGGAAGAATTGGTCAGGATGGTCGGCAGCGACTTCCTCCACGAGGAGTCGGTGCGGGCCGGCAAGTTCGGCGGGATCTTCGGCGCCGTCGTCGCCGGCCTCACCGCCACCGCGGCCATGATCGCCGCCGGCGCCGGACTGCTCGCGGCCGGTCCGATCGTGGCCATCATCGCCGCCGCCGGCGGCATCGGCGCCAGCCTCTTTTCGGCCGGCTTCACCGAGGAGCAGGCCAAGCGGATCGACGACGGGCTCCGTCAAGGCGAGGTCTTGGTGATGGTCCATGCCGAGAGCAAGGACCTGGCCCACCGGTCCGAGGAGATATTCCGGCAGCATCACGCCGACCGAATCCACCACCATCATTGATCTTGCTTATTCATGGTCGGACGATTCGCCGTTGCGCATCAGGAAAGCGAGGGCGTTGCGCCGCCGCTGGAAGAGCTTGAAGAGCGGGAACTGATCGATCCACGCGGCATGCTCCTGGTAGAAGGGCTCGAGTCGGCGCTGGAGGATCGCCGCGGTCTCGGCTTCGACTTCGCCGAAGGGCCTTTCGTAAAGCGGGGCCAGCTCTTGGAACATCGCTTCGCGGCTGGAATTCGGCGAATCGCCCTCCAGATAGAGGCGGAGCAGTGCCGGATTCACGCCCTCGACCCTGCCGGTCAGGGCTTCTTCCAGCGGCATCGATCGCAGATTGATCAAACGATAATTCAAGTCCGCATGGCCGGTGCTGGCGGCATAGCGTTCATAGTCGCGCAGGAAGGGATCGAGCCGCATGCCTTCGTAGAAATGAATGGAGTTGATTCCCTGATAGGCCGGCTCGTCCGGGTAAAGGCTCTTGAGCCGGCTCATCAAGCCGTGATTCAGCACCATCGGCCGATTGTCCCGCCCGCGAAAGACCGAGAAGGAGTCGATCATCTGGCCGCCGGAGTATATCCCGATCAATGTCCCCCGCTCCGGCCGAGTCAGCGCCGATTTGATGCCTTGGCTGACCGGGCCGCCGAAATAGCCCAACAGCATCGGCCAACCGGGATTGCTCTGCAGGAAATTCTCGATCAAGCCGCCGTGGGCCTGACCGGTGTTCCGAACCGACTGGGGCGAAACGTGCTGGCCCGGCGGTAAGGAGCGGCGCAGCCGCTCGACCAGCGGTCCCAGCTCATCGAAGTAAGCGCGGTTGGGCCCCTCCCGCTCGCGGCGCTCGGCAATGATCCGGGTGTCGCCCAGCATCAGGGCCAAGCGGTCATTGGGCCGGACCCTTTGATAGGAATCGAGGATGCTGCGCAAAGTCATCTCGAGCTCGGCTCGCTCCCGGGCGTGCTCCAGCGGATCGAGGCCTTCGACGTTGACCTCGGTGAGCAGGCGGCTGCCTTCGGGGAAGCTGCGCAGGAAGGCCCCGAGCTGGGTGATCCGGTCCATCACCCGCTGGCCGTCGACCCGAATGTAGGCCCGGTAGACGTTGGGACTCTCGGAGTCGCCGGCCATCCGGATGACGAACATATTCCCATAGGGTGGGCGGATGATCGGGCTTCGGGCGACGCGCAGCGGCTCGCCCTCCTTCATCGCGGCGATCAAGCGCAAGGTAAGCTCGTACTCTCGGGCGGCCTGCTCGGACGAGCGATCGCCGGCCCGGCGGAATCGGTCGAGAATGCGCAATTGCTGATCGAGCCGGTTCATCGCCGTTTCCGAGCGCTGGGCCAAGGCCCGGCGCAAGCGGCCGGCATCGATTCCGGCGAAATCGCCCTGCAAGGCCCGCCGCACCGTATCCGGGACCCGCGGCGGCAGCACCAAGGGGCTGTTGGGGTTGAAGGCCGAGTAGCCTCGGTACAGCTCCGCAGGAAGGCGCCGGCGCTCCACCGGCTGGCCGGAATGGTTGTAGTACTGAGTCATGGGCAGGAGGCTGTTGACGCCCTCTTCCGTCATCTTGGGCGTGACCCCATCCTCCTCCATCGGCAGAAGTTGACGAAGCTCGAAGGGGGTTCCGCGCAGGCGCCATTGATTGTAGAGCGACTGGACCATCCCGCGCTTCGGATTGCGAGTGCTGGCGATCTTGGTGTTATTGACCACCCGGTTCAGAACGAAGTCGCGCAACGCTTGCCGGTCCATCACGTCGACTTCGCGGGCATCGCGAAGCAACCGTTGGATCTCTTCGATGCTGATCTGGGTGCAGCGCCAATAATCGTCAGCCACCTCCAGCCGGTAATCCGGATCCCGTGTCCGAATTTCGGTGTCATTTTCACGCAGCAGGCTCCGCATCACCCCGTAGAACAGCGGATTGCGAATCTCGGTTTCGTAGCGGCCTTGCAAGGCCCTAACATCGACCGCGCCACTTTCCATTTGGGCCGCCACGGCCTCGGCGGCTTGAAAACCGGCCAGAAGGCTGGTGACGTTCTTCATGGCCTTGCCTAGCTCGGTCGAGTGCTGATGGTGCGAAACCGATGCCTCGAGGAAGTCGCTGGAACCGGAGGGGCCGGCGAAAACCCGGGCCACCAGCTCGGCCGCCGGCGAAGAGCGGGGCACGGCTCCTTCGGGCCCGGCAAAGACCATCCGAACCTGCTCGCCGTTCCACAGCCGCTTGCCCGGAATGAATCCGCCGCCACTCACGATGGAAACATCGGTGCGGCTATTGGCTTCCAAAGCGCGTCGAATCAGCTGGTAAGGCAGCAAAGAGCGCCCCTCTTCCAATCCCTCGCGGTAAAGCCCCAGGTTTTCATGGGCGATGAAGCCGCCGATGACCTCGAGTAGGATGGCGTTCTCCGGAAGACTGCGGAGATATTCCGGCGTCAGGATCTTATGGAGTTGGTCGCTGGGCACGTTGAGCAGCTGAAGACGGACGGTGCGCTGCAAGGCCTCCTGGGTCAAACCGCGGTAGCCGCCGGGGCCCACCGCTTCGATCGGGGGATCGTAGAGATAATTGAGCTGGATTTGGCGCAAATTGATCTTGGCCCGGTTGGTTCCGCGGTTGTTGATCTCGGCGGCCTGAGCCGGATCGCGGGCGGTGGCGAAGAGCCTGGTCCGCCAAGAAAGGCCGCCCGGCCGGATGTTATGGCGGTAAAGTGCCAGCATCCCCATCATGTCGCCGGAGCCGATCGAGAGAATCGCCTTATCCGGCTGAACCACCTCTTGGCCGACGGCGATCCGTCCTTGGGGCGCTTCGAAGGTCGGTCCCAAGTGCTCGGAGAGGCGGGATTTTAGATTTTCATAATGGGCGAAAAGCTCCGGATCCATCGCCGCCTCGAAAGCTTGGAAGGCCGCCTGGTTCTCGGAGCGCCGCAAGTACTCGACGACGCCGACCAGCTCGTCGGCGCTGCGCAGGGCCTGGCGGTAATTCTCGGGCAAGCTGTCGAAGGGTGCCCCTCGCTCGAAAGTGCCGGCTTCGAAGAGCACGTCCTGGATCCGGGTCGAAAGAGCCATCGCCAAGCCGTCGCCCAAGTGCATCTCGTTCGCCCGGCCGATCTGGCTCGGCTGCAGGCTGATCGGCTGGAGAATTTCACTCTGCACCTGCTCCGAAAGCAAGCCCAGCAGCTTCTGGGGCTTGAGCTCGGGCTCCATTCGGTCGACGATGACGCCGTTGCCGTTGCGATTCACGTTGGTGCGGCGAGGAAGCGGCGGCCCCTCGGACACCCGCGGCGTCGCGATGCCGGATTCCGACAATTCCCCGGGGCGGCCCGACCCCGGGCCTTCGGGGTTGCCGTTCATCATCATCACGAAGTCGGGCGCTTGAGCCGGCCGGCTTCGCCGCGGCGCAACCGCTCCGGCGCCGGCGACGGCCTCGACCAAGCCCGAACCGGAGCCGGGAAAGAGATTCTCCCAGCCGGCGCGAAGCCGGGCCCTTTGGTTGGCAAAGACGTCGCTCTCCATCATCCGAGAGCGCCGCTCCAAGCTTTCGGTATAGGCGTGGAAGCGCTCGCCCATCATCCGGCGCGAAAGATTGCCGCCGACGTTGAATTGCATCAGCAGGATGAGAGAATCGGTCAAAGTGGTGGCGCCGTCGACGTGGGGACGCAGCCCCGCCATCTCCTCGAGACGGTGGCCGGCCATGATGCCGCCGAGCATGCCGACCTGGGGGACCAAGCGCTGGCCGATCGAACCGAGACCCGAGAGCCGCGTCGCCTGTCCAAGGGCATTGGGTTGATGGGCCCAGCGCAGCGCGCCTCCACTCAGGGCCCCGCTGAGCTTCAAGGCGCCCAAGGTCAGGCCCAAGCCGGCCAGCTCCCGCAGGTTGCTTCGGGCATCCCAAGCTTGGACGCCGGGATGGAGGATTTCATTGAGCCCCTTGGTCGTCCCCCAGAAAACCGGAACTTCGGTCAGGAAGGCTCCACTGGAGGCCAAAGCCCGGGCGCCGAGCACCGTTCGGCCCGAAGCCAGGGTCCGGGCCAGCAAGGCGCTGCGGACGCTCGTGAAGGCGAAGCTGCCGGCGGCCATGCCGACCAGGGTCACCGGATTGCTGGCCTCGCGGACGAAGCGCCGGGCCAAAAACTCCACTCGGGCGCCGGCCGGGCCTTTTCCCTCGATCGCGTCGAGCCGCGCCGCGGCCCGGGCCCGCAAGCCATCGGGAATCCCTTCGAGCAAGGCCGCGCCGTCCTCGCCGCGGTGGCGAAGCAGCTCATAGACCAAGGCGGCGCTATCCAGGCGGTCGGCGGCTTCTTGCCGGCTGGCCCAATGAAAAAGCCCCTCGCCGAAAAGCTCGGCGTCGCTTTCGCCGGCCAGCGCGAGCAGCTCGGCGCGGGCGGCCGTCGGAACTCGCTCCTCGAGGCGGCGGCGGGCATCCGGCGAAAGATGCTCGAGGGCCGCGGCCAAGTTGCGGGCCCGGCCCGAGCTCAAGACACTTTGTAGGGAAGTGGAACCGGTTTCGCCGTCGACGGCGGCGAGATGGTCGAGCAGACGGGCGACCTGAAAGCCCGAGTTCAAGCCTCTCCGGTCTTCCGCCGCAAGCGGCGGGCGGAAAGGGCCGTTTGCGAAGCCGGTCGACAGGCCCCCCGACCTGAGATTTGCGCTGTCCGTCGTCATATTTAACCAGCCGATATCACTGGTGTTTTTACCTATATCCGGATGGAAAAGCTCTGCCACACTTTTCGGCAAAAATCCGAAATGGTTGTGGATACTTATCTGACCTCGGCCGACCTAGGACGGCGCCGCATGAAGCGGAAGCGCCTGAAAAGCTCGAAAAGTGGATTTCGGCGGAGGGCGGTCTCCCCGCCATTTTCGCTCATGTAGGCGCTGAGATAGGGTTGAGCCAGCTCGATGAAGCGCTGCCGCGACACGTCGGGCGGAAGCTCATAGAGAGGCGCCGAGCGCCGCAGGAGCTCTATCGAGGCCGGCGAACCTTCGGTCAGGAACAGCTTCAAGAGCCCGGCATTCACTTCCGGGATGCTGCCGACCATCGCATGCTCCACCGGAGCGTAGGCGATGGGCAAGGTCCGAACCTGGGTCGGACCGTAGTTTTGAAGCTCGGAGTACTCGCGATAATCGCGGAGGAAGGCGTCGACGGTCAGGCCCCGAAAATAGTCCAGGGCCGTCATGTTCTTGTACTCCGGCTTGTCCGGGAAAACCTCGGCGAAGCGTCGCATGAGGTGATGGGAAAGAATTCTCGGCTCGGTGGCGTTGTAACGATAGACCGCGAAGGTGTCGACCAGCTCTTCGCCGACATAGACCCCCATCAGAGTCGCCTTCTCCGGCCGAGTCGCCATGGCTCGAATGCCGGATTGGATCGGACCCGGAGCCGGTCCCATCAGCATCGGCCACCCGCTTCCGCTGCGCAAAACCTCGTCGATGGCCTGCGAAGTGCCGTGGCGGCTGCGCCGGAAAAGCGCCCGGACCTCCTCGGGGCCCGGCGCCGACTCGCCGCCTTGCACCCATTGGGCCAAGGGAACCAAGGCCGTGTAAAACTCGGGGGCCGGGGGTTCGGCCGTCCCCTGCTTTTCATCGTTGGGCCGGCGATCGAGGCTTAGTTCAATCGATCCCGGTCGATGGCGGCGGAAAGCCTCGGTGATCTCTTGCGTGATCATTTGCAGCTCGTAGAGCTGCTTGAAATTGGTGGCCCGGGTGGCCAGGTTGGGAATGCGGACCTGGACATCCACGTTTTCATGGGGCGGGAAACTTCGCAGGAACATCCCCAAGCTGGTCATCCGGTCATGGATGGCCTCGAGCCGGATCCGAAGAAAGGCCTGATGGGTGAGTCCGCCGCTGTCTTGGCGCTGGATGATGAAAGCGTTTTCGTAAGGGCCGAGGTGAATCGGGCTACGGATGATCCGCACCGGATTGCCCTTTTGCATGGCTTCGGCCAGACCTCGAAGCAGCTCGCCTTGGCGGTAAACTTCCTCCATCCGGTCGTTTTTTTCCGAATCCGGGCTCTTGGCCTCGAGATGGGCCAAGAGCGCCATCCGGCGGATCTCGTGGTTGAGGATCCGCAGCGCGTCTTGGCTGCTGCCTTCGAGCAGCGGCCGCAGCCGCGAAGCCGGCAAGCCGATCTCCTGCAAGCCCTTCTGCAGATTGATGACTCCGATGTCCTCGGGCTTGTCCTCGATCGCCATCCTCAGGTAATCGCCGACCCGCGGCGGCGGCTGGACGGCCCGGCCGAGGAAGGCTTGGTGCAAGTCGTAGACCGCGGTCGGAAGGCGCCGGCGCTCGATGTACAAGGAGGTGTCGTCGTAGAAGCGGAGCAAGGGTCCGAGGCTGTCAACGCCTTCGGTGGTCACTTTGGGACCGACCTCTTCATAAGTGAAAGCCAGCCCCCGGTCGGCCCAGCCCTCGAAAAGAGCTTGGGCGATGCCGCGCCGAGGATTGCGGGTGCTGGCGACGTGGCGTTCCGGGCTGAAGACGTTGTCCTGAAGAAACTTGGTGATATCGCCGGGCGCGGCCTCTTCGACCTTCAAGGCCTCGGCCCGCCGGGTCACCTCGACCAAGTTTTCGAATTCGATCTTGGAGCAAGAGTCGAAATCGTTGAACACCGCCGGGTTGTAACGGGCCCGCAAGGGCTTGATGCCCTCATTGTTGACGAGAAGGCCTTGCATCATGTTCCAGATGTCCTCGCGAACCTTGGAGTAACGGCTGCGACCCAGCTCGAAGAGCTCCATCCACCGCGGATTGTTGCGTTCGACGCTCGATTGATCCCGGACGACGCCGCGGGCGATGCGGCCGGCTTCGTAGCCCACCATCAGGGTGAAGACGTTCTTCGCGACTTTGCCCAAATTGTTGGAGCGATCCCAGTGCGAAACCGTCGCCGAGAGGAACTCGCCCATATAAGTGTTGGGGCCATCGGCGCCGGAGAGGAGCCGGGCGATGAGCGGGGCCGCCGGCCGCGGGCTTCCCCGCTTGACCAGGTCCTCGCGAGTCGAAAGGTTGACCTCGACATGCTCACCCCGCCAGAGCTTATCGCCGGGGATGTAGCCGGCCATGCTCACGACCTCGACGTCGTCGCGGCCATAGCGCTCCAAGCGCTCCCGGATCAGCTCAAAAGGCAATCGCGGCCTTTCGATGCCGCCGTTGAGCAAGCCGCCGATGGCCGAAACCAGGATCGCGCCCTCGGGGAGATTGCGAACGTAATCTTCGCTCAAGAAGCGGTCGAGGACCGTGCTCGGCACATTGAGGAGCTGCACCCGCACCCGGCGGAACAAGGCCGTGGCCAAGGGGTCGCGGTTGTGAATCGGCTCGATCGGAATGTCGTGCTCGTAATTGTGGCGCACCGGCTTGGTGAAGTTGGGATTCTTGCCCTCGCGGCGAATGCCGTTGACGATCCGGGCGTCGGCGTCGGTGGCGAAATAGCGGCTGTACCATGGCCGTCCGCCGGGACGGGATTGCCGCATGATCGCCTTGAGCAACGATGACATGTCGCCGGTTCCGTGGGACAGCACCGCCTCGTCGGCTTGGATGACCTCGGAGCCTCGGGCGATGTCGCTCCGAGGCATCGTGAAACGCGGGCCCCGTAAAATCGGGATCAACTCGACCAACTCCCGATAAACCCGCCGATGCTCGGGCGAGAGCTGGGTTTGGACGGCGGTGCTGAGCTCGGACTGGTTGGAACGCAGGGCGAATTGGGTCACCTGCATCAGCTCGGACGCGGCTTCCAAGTTCTGGCGAAATTCGGCCGGAAGGCTCTCCCAATTCGGAAGAATCGAATAATCCAGCCGCCACCGATCGGCGGTGAGGGCTCGCAGGGGCTCGTAGTCTGGATGGGAGAAAATCCGGGCGATCCGGCGGTTCAAGGCCTCGCCGACGGCGCTGCCCAATTCGGCGTCGGACACGCCGTCGCGCCCCTCCCCTTCCAAATGGTTCTCGATCTCGCGCAAGACCTCGCGGCCTTGAAGGGCTTGCAGGATCTCGGGAGCCGGCATCGGGCGCTCGAAGCGATCGTCGGCGCTTCGGCCGGTCCGCGGAGTCAGCCGCGGCGCTTCGCCGCCGCCCGCCCCGGTCGACATCATCGGCCGAGCGAGGTCGCGGGCGCCCTCGGTTCCAGCCGACCAAGCCGGTTGGGACCTCCCGGTCTCGCCGGCCGCCGCCATGGCCAGGGCCGGAAAGCCGAGCCCATTGCCGAAGCCGCCGTTCAGCCCGCCGAATCCGGGGACGCGGGCTTGGGCTTCCAGGCTCCGGCTGCGCAGCTCGAGCTCGCGGCTATAAGCTTGAAAGCGCGGGCCCAGCAAGCTTTGCGAAAGTCGGCCGCCGACGTTGAATTGGAGCAGCGTCGCGATGCCGTCGCTCCAAGCCGACCCGGCATCGACCGCCGGACGCAAGCCCAGCGATGTTTCCAAATGATGGCCGATCATGATGCCGCCGAGCATGCCGACTTGGGAAGCCAGCCGCTGGGTGAGCGGGTTGGGCCGCGCCCAGGCGACGCCCCGGCCCACCGCCGCCCCGCTGAGCTTCAGGGCGCCCAAGGTCAGAGCCAATCCGCCGAGCTCGCGAAGGTTTTGCGACATCTCCCAAGATTGACTGCCGGGATGCAGGAATTCGTTGAGACCCTTGGTCGTGGCCCAAAAGGCCGGGACCTCGGTCAAGAAAGCGCCGCTCGAGGCCAAGGCCCGGGCGGCGAACACCGGCCGACCGGCCGCCGTCAAACGGGCCAGGAAAGCCGCTCGGGCGGTGCCGAAGACCAGGCTTCCCGCCGCCATGCCGGCGATCGCGACCGGATTGGTGGCCTCCTGGCAGAAACGTCGGGAGAGATGCTCGACCCGGTCGCCGAATCGGCCGCCGCCGCCGAGCACGGCCAAGCGCCGGCTGACCCGGTCGCGAAGTCCCTCGTTGATCTGAAGGCCGGGATGATTTCCATTCAAGAGCTCGTAAGCGCGAAGCGCGCCGCCAAGGCGGTCGGCATCCTCTTCGCGGCGGGCCCAATGGTAAAGGCCTTCGGCCAAGAGCTCGGGATCTCGTTCCCGGGCCAGCGAATTCAATTCATTTCGGGATGATGTCGGAAGCGCGGAGTCACGGCTCAACTCGGCGAGCGTCGCCGAGTGCGTGCTTTCCCCTTCTGGCCGGCGCGAAGCGGGACTTTCGCCGGCAAGCCTCACCAACTCCTGCATAAGCCTCCCTCGTGAAGACGGTGCAAGGAAGGTTTTCCCCGGATCCTTGGCGCCCTCGGCTCGTGTCTTGAAGTGGAAGGTTCAAATCAGAATCGGGCGGGGAAGTCAAAAGGAAAGCATCAAATAGGTGTCATCCTGAGCGCCAGCGAATACCCAAACTACGGGCACAAGGGACCTGCGACCACCTTGGTGGGTATGAGATCCTTCGTCGCTTCGCTCCTCAGGATGACCTTGCCTGCAAATACGTCCTCGCCAATTCGGCGTAATGTTCGGCCGACGCCTTCAAGCCGGCGATCTCCTCCTCGGTCAAGGGCCGGCGGGCTTTGCAGGGCGAGCCCAAGGCCAGGACCCGCGGCGGGATGATCGTCCCCGGAGTGACCAGCGAGCCGGCGCCGATCAAGCTTTCCTCGCCGACTTCGCAACCGTCGAGCAGGATGGCCCCCATCCCGATCAAGGCCCGGCTCTTGACCCAGCAGCCATGGAGGATGACGCGGTGTCCCACGGTGACTTCGTCCTCGATGACGGTCGCGTGAGTGCCGGAGGTCACATGGAGGACCGAGAGGTCTTGGATATTGGTCTTCTTGCCGATTGAAACCGGAAAGACATCGCCCCGGATCACGGTGTTGAACCAAATCGAGGAACCCTCGCCGACGGTGACGTCGCCGATGAGCCGGGCCCCCTCGGCGACGAAGACGCCCTCGGCCAAAACCGGCTTTTTATTTTTATAGGGAAGGATCATGAGCTAGCAGCACTTGTCGTGGGCCCGGGTGTAGAGCCGGTTGCCTTGGAAGAGCAGCGAAGCGGCGAGGATGAAGAGCGCCGCACCGAGGATGGCCCCGACTCCGTCGGCCAGGGCGTCGCCCACCGAAGCCTGACGTCCGGGCACGAAGAGCTGGTGAAGCTCGTCGAAAATTCCCAAAGCGGTGGCCAAAGCCGCGCCGGCAGCGGCGCCACCGAAGCGCGAAAGATCCCAGCTCAGCATCGCGCCCCGGGTGGTGAAGAAGCCCATCAAGGCATACTCCAGGGCATGGACCACCTTGTCGGTGCCGTCGGTCACATGGACCCGCAGCGAAGAGCAAACGAAGATCACCGCGGCAAAGGCGAGCACCGGCGACCAATTTCGAAGGAAGTTTTTCATAGTCTTTACCCTGTCATCCTGAGCGCCAGCGAATACCCATACTGGGCACAAGGGACCTGCGACTACCCTGGTGGGTAGGAGATCCTTCGTCGCTCCGCTCCTCAGGATGACCGGCCCGGCAGGGCCGGTCACATCTTGTATTTGCCGAAATCTTCCGGCGAGAGGTTCTCCAAAATTTCGGTCCACTTCTGCTGCTTGGCCTTGTCCTCGTCGATGTTCTTCGAGAGATCGATCCGCCGCGATTTCTCCATCACCCGGCGGTCGACGAAGATCGGCGAGCCGGTGCGCAGCGCCAAGGCGATGGCGTCGCTGGGCCGCGAGTCCATCACGAACTCTTCGTCGTCCTTCTTGAGGTGAATCTTGGCGTAGAAGGTGTTGTCGGCCAGGTCGTTGACCTCGACCTTGGTCACCTCGACCTCGAGCTCCCGGAGGATGTTGCGGAACAGGTCGTGGGTCATCGGCCGAGCCAGCTGGATCTTCTCGAGCTCGGTGGCGATCGAGGAGGCTTCGATCAGGCCGATCCAGATCGGCAGCGCCATCTTCTCCTCGAAATCCTTGAGGATGATGATCGGCATATTGGTGAAGGGGTCGATAGTCAGCCCGGTGACCTTCATCCGGATCAAGGGCGACTCGCCCTCTTCCAGCCCTTCTTTTTCTTCAGTTTCCGACATCGCGTTCTCCGATCAAAGAATTGGGCCCGGCATGGCGGATCCTCAGCGCCAAGAAATGCCCGACGTCGTCCTCGGAGCCGGCGAAATGGACGACATGGTTCTGGGAGCTTCGGCCATAGTAGGTGCCGCCGCTCTTGGAAGGCCCTTCGACCAGCACTTCGAGGCGGCGGCCGACTTGGGCGGCGTTCTTTTCGTAGGTGATTCGGTCCTGCAAATCCTGAAGCCTCCTCAGGCGCTCCTGCTTCACCTCGGCCACAACGTCATCGGCGAAGTAAAGCGCCGCGGTCGTCTTGGGGCGCGCCGAGTAGACGAAGGAGTAGATCGAATCGTAGCGCAGCTCCTCAAGCAAGTCCATGGTGGCCTCGAAATCGGCCTCGGTCTCGCCGGGGAAGCCGACGATGACGTCGGTGCTCACCGCCAAGTCGGGCCGGGCGGCCCGCAGCTTGGCCAAGCGCTCGACGTAGAAAGCCCGGTCGTAGCCGCGATACATCCGCTCCAAAACGGCGTCCGATCCCGACTGCACCGGCAGGTGGAAATGCGAGGCCAGCTTGGGATTGGCCCGGAACTCCTCGATCAGCTCGTCGGAGAGGTCCTTGGGATGGGAGGTGGTGAAGCGGAGCCGCCGGATCGCGGTCCGCTCGGCGACCATCCGCAGCAAGCGGGCGAAAGAGACCGCGTTGGGGTCCTTGGCGTGGCGGCCGACGCCGTAGGAGTTGACGTTCTGGCCGAGCAAGGTCACCTCGCGGGTGCCGCGCTCGGCCAGCTCGGCGACCTCGCGGACGATCTCCTCGGAATCGCGGCAGACCTCGCGGCCTCGAACGAAAGGCACGATGCAGAAGGAGCAAAAATTGTCGCAGCCCTTCATGATCGTCACGAAGGCCTTCAGCGCCCCCTCTTCTTCCTCCGGCAGCAGGTTCAAAAATTGATAATCCTCGCGACGCTCGAGCTTGACCGCCGCCAAATGACGGCCGCCCTCGCGGCGGACCTTCTCGACCAATTCCGGAATCCGGGCGGTGTGGTCGGGACCGACCACCAAATCGAGATAAGGGAAGCGCTTCTGGAGATGCATGCCCTCGGCCTGGGCCTGGCAGCCGGTGACCGCCAGCACGGTTTCCGGATTTTTCAACTTGAGGGAGCGGAATCGCCCGACGTCGCTGTAGACCTTCTGGCTGGCTTTTTCGCGGATGCTGCAAGTGTTGATGAGGATGACCGATGCGGCCTCGGGATCGGCGACCGGCAAATAGCCTTGCTTGGCCAGCAGCCGGCCCATTTGGCTGCCGTCGAGCTCGTTCATCTGGCAGCCGTAGGTCTTGATGTAAAAAGTCTTCTCCATCGGTCGATCCCGAAGGGAAGATCTAGCGGCTTGGGGGTGGGCTGTCAATCAGGGCCGTCATCCTGAGCGCCAGCGAATACCCATACTGGGCACAAGGGATCTGCGACCACCTTGGTGGGTATGAGATCCTTCGGCCCCTTCGGGACCTCAGGATGACATTCCCGCCACGGTCAATCCGCTGAGCCGCGCCGTGCGCGCCAAGCCGGCCGGAACCGGCGCCGAAAGGGTCGAGGCCGGGCCGGAGCTTGCCCCCAGCTGGGCCTCGGCTTGGCTGCGAATCTCGGCATCCAAGATATTGCCTTCGGAGTCGGCCAAGCCGATGCGCTGAGCCACCGCGAGGTAGGGCGAAACCGCCGCCGGGTCATGGCGCCGGGCCTCGAGAACCCGGCAGGCCAAACCGAGCCGGCGGTTGCGCAGCAAGGCGGTCTCGTCGACCTCGCTGCTCTGGAAAACCCGCCCGAGCAAGGCATGCTCTTGACCGGCCCGCAGACTTCCATGCTCGTCGAAGATTCGGCCGAGCTCGGCATTTTCCGGAAGCTGCATCTGATTGAGCGAGGCCAAATCGCGGCGGACGGTGTGGAGGCGGATCTCGCTCAAGGCATGCTCGACTTCGCTTCGGCTCAGATCGTAGCCCCGGAATTGGTTTTGGATGTAGGCGACCGGGTCGGAAGCATCCCTCCCCTCGCCACCGAGACGGCGGCGAACGGCCGGATCGGCCAAGTGCTCGGCGATGAGCGCCACCGGCAATTCCCGCCCTTCGATCCGGCGAACCTCGGGCAGCCGGCTTTCGCCGCGGAGCGAGCTCCAATCGACCCTCGAATAAAACTCCGGAGTCAATTCCTCACCCTGCCCGCCGAAGAGCAAGCTGTGGCGGAGGGTCTCGTCGGTCGCCTGGGAAGTATGCAGCGAGAATGCCCGGATCTCGCCCTCGGCCTGAATCCGGTGGCGGTTGGGAACGAAGCCGCTGCCGGTCAGCTCCACCGAATCCCACCAAGAGGCGATCTGGGGCGCGACCATCTCGAAAACGCCGTCGATCGGGCGGCGGAGGAAGCTCTCATCGGCGTCGTGAAGCTGGTTGGCCCGTTGGTAGATCATGCTCATCCGGGCCGAGCCTTCGCCGCCGTGGTACAGACGGTTGGCGCCGGCGAACATCATGTCGGCGATGAAGCCGGCGGCAAAGGCCCGGCTGGCCACGCGCATCCCGCGACTGCTGAAAATGGCCGGACCGCGGTTGCCAAGAGCGATGCGGTAGACGTCGGGCAGGAAGAAGGATCCCATCCGCACGACATGGCGGGCGGTCGAGCCCTCCTCGAAAGCCTGGCCGATGGTGCGGTCGACGATGGCCGAGGACATCAGGCCGGGCCCCATGCCCCAGGCGGCCCGGAAGGGCATCGCGGCCAAGCCGCGGACGCCGTTGAAGGCCATGCGGGCGCCGCTGCCCTCGAGAGCAAAACTTCGGCCGAGCGAGGCGGTCAAAGCCCGCCCCAGTCCCGGCCGAGCCTCGAAACCGTATTGCAAGGCCAAGCCGCCACCCGCCTGCACGGTCCGGGTGGTGACGTAGTTGAACGAGGTCCCGAGGGAACGATTGATCAAGACTTCGCTGACCGCCGAAGTGCCTTGGTTCAAGAGGTGGCTGGCACCGGTCACGAACATGAAGCGCTCGTGGGGTCGGGTCCGCTGGTCGAGCCCGATCTCGGTGGCGAGGTACTCGGCGCCGAGCATCCCGGCCACGCCGACGGTCAGGCCGGGGCCGCCCTCGATGAAGCGATTGCGCAAATTGTCGGCGTAGCGGTTGGGATTGTTTCGCAGATGAGCCTGGCCCTCGCTGCTCTGGGTCCAGGCCAGCAGGCGGTCGAAGCTCATCCGTTCGGAGGAGATGCCGAGCAAGGTCCCGCCGTTGCTGGCCATGCTGGCCGCGGCGACGAGATGGGGCACCCGCGAGGGCATGATCCGGAGCCGGCGGGCCAGCAAGTTGACGTCTTGCTGAAAATAAACCGGCGAATCGACCCGACGGACGTCGCCGCGCGAATCCTCGACGATCGGCGCCCGGTCGTTGGAATGAGGAAATCTCGAGGCGACGAGGCCGCGGTTGCGATACTCGGGCGGGCTTTCGCCGACCCGGCGGACGTAAATCTCGTCGGCGGTGGTCTGGGCCTGCTCGAAGAAGCCGCGGAGGAAGAAGCGACCGTCCTTCACCAAGCCGCCGTTCCAGGGCTGGGCGTAACGATTCCCGCCCAAGGTCTCGCGGGCATTGTGCAAAGTCTCGACCAAGGTCGGATAGATTCGCTGGAATTCGGAGGGCGAGAGGAAGCTCTGATAGCGGCGCAGGACGTCGACCGCCTTGAAGCCATGAAGCTGGCGGCGCAAGGGCGTGTCGAGGTTATCGGTGGTGCTCTGCCGGAAATAGGTCCGGACCTGCTCGACCTCGGGGCCGAATTCGCCGAAGCGGGCTTGAGCCCGGCGAACCACCGCCTCTTCGAGGCGCGAATAGTCCCACTCGAGGATCAAGCCGCGATAGCGCTCGGGATCGACGTTGAGCTCGCGGCGCACGAAATTCTGAATCTTCGAGGGCACCCGAAGATCGGCATCGTAAGGTTGGCTTTGCTGGAATCGGCGGAAGAATTCGGTCTGGAGCTCGACCGCGTGGTTGACCCGGTTGTCGTAGGCCGCGAAGGCCCGGCGATAGCGCTCGATCTCGGCCGGCGGAACGGTCCGGTTGAGCCACTCTTGGTTGAGGGCGCCGTCCTCCCGGAAAGGCAGGACGTCCGGATCGAAGCCCATCCGCCGCAAGGTCTCGTCGGTGATGCCGAGCTTTTCCTCGGTCGGGCGCTCGGCTTCGCGCTGCAGCAAGGTCTCGCGGACCCGCATGTAGAGCGCGTTGATCCGTTGGGGGGTCCCATCCAGGGCCGGCAGCTCGCCGGACCGCGGCTGCAGGGCCTCTTGGGCGAAGCGATGCAGCTCCTCCCAATGGGGATGATTGTGCTGAAAGGCGAGCGCTTCGGCCACGACGTAATCGCGGATTCCGTCGACGTCGACCAAACCGCCCATGTCGAGATGGGTCGGCCGAAAATCGGCGGCCCAGCGCAGCCGGGTGTCCATCGCCTGCTCGGCCAAATCGACGCTGGCGGCGACCCAGGGCGGCCGGGCGCCGTTGGCCCGCAGGGCCAAATTCTCGACGCTGTTGGCGACCGCATCGACGATCATATGCGGGACGTTGAGAATGTTGGGATGGTAGGGCCGGCTCAGAAGATAGCGAAGGAAGATAGCGGCCTTCTGCCCCGGCCCGGTCCGCACCGACTTTCGGTTGTCGAACATCTCTTGGAAGAGCCCCGGCGGCAGGATCCGGAGAGCCTGGACGTTGCCTTCCTTCAAAGGGTAGCCGACTCCATCCATGTTCCCCTGGTAGTGGGCGTTCATCCCCATGAAATCGAGGACCATGTCGCGGCCGTTGGCGCCGAAGATGTAGTCCATTGAGTGGCGCCAGGGATGGTAGGCGATGTTGTGGATATCGACCCGCGGCGTGTCGCCGTAACTTAAGATGGCGATCTCGCCGTGGTTCGGCAGGGCATCCAATCCGGCTTGGATATTGGTCGCGAATCCGCCGCCGCTCGGGCCGGTGTCGACGAAGATGAAGCGCTTGCCGCGGCTGGCGATCTCTTCGGCGAAATGGTTTTGGAAGGCATTGAGGACCACGCCGACATCGGGCGTGCCGACGACCACGACGTCGCGAACCGCCGGCGAGCGCAGCGCATCCATGAAGCGGTAGGCGATGACCGGGACGCCGCGCACCGGCATGGTGAACTTGGACGGGCTGTTGCCCTTGATCAGGAGGTTGGGCTGGGCCCCCTTTCCGATCTCGGCCTCGGCGTAATCGGCGATGTCCTGGAAAACCTCGGGCCGGCTTTCGTCGCCCGGATTGTAGCCGGCCAAGATCAACATCTGGTGAATGGGATTCTCGGTGCGGCCGAGCCTTTGATCCACCGTTTCGAAAAGCGAGGCGTGCTGGGAATAAGTTCGAGAGTGATCGGCGCCTTCCAAGCCGAAGAAGCGGCCGAACTTCCTCGCGCCATAGGTCACCCAACTGATCCGATGCGGACTGCGGCGGCTGGTGCCGTTGCTGGCGATGTTGAGCCGGGTTTGGGCCCAGAGCTCGCTATTGAGGTTCCAGAACTCCGCGCCGCGCGCGCGACTGGCCGCTGCCCGTTCGGCCGCGGTGTTCTGCCACTCGAAGCGAAGGCGGGCCAGGTTGCCGGCCGTGATCTGATGGGGCCCGTCGAGCCGGTGCTCTCCATCGTAGATCGCCAGGACGTTCGGGCGCCTCGACAAATGCTCGACCAAACCCGGCGCGATGATGTTCTCGACAACCACCCCGTCGCGGCGGAAGCGCTGGACCTGGCGGGGCCCCTTGAACCAATCGAAGATCCGGTACTTCTCATAGGATCGAAACTGATCTCGGAAGCGGCGTTGGATCAGGTCCTCGCCGGTGAAAGACGGCTGGGTCATCATGTCGAGGCTGCGGCCGATGAGCGCGGCCTGGGACTTCAGCAAATGAGACTCGAACTCGGCCCGCGAGACCTGGTCCGGGCGCAGCTGCGGCTCGCCCTGCTCGCCTTGAGCCCGATAATGGGGATTTCCCGGCTCGTTCAAATGGACATAGGTGCCTTCGGAGGGCAGCAGCGAGGCCCGCATGTCGTAATAGAAAGTCCCTTCGCGCCAGAGCGAAGTGTCCAAAATTCCCATCTTGAAGGGGACCGGACCCTGGGTCGTCTCGAGGGTCAGGTTGTAATAGACCATCCCGCGCCGGGAGAGGGCCAAGTTCCGCTCCAAGGTCTCGTGATTCCAGCCCTGATATCCCGCCAATCGCCGCAAGATGGTGTCGGCGTCGCCGACCACGTTGAAGTCGGGCTTTTGATCGTGGTTCCAGAAGCCCACCGGGGTGTTGGGCTGGAGAAAACCGGGAAAGGATCCGAGCTGCTGAACGACTTGGGCGCCGCGGCCGGCGTTGGAGAGGCGGTCGGCGATGAAATCGTGAACGATCGCGTCGCGGACGTCGCCCAAAGTTCGGATATCGCGGAGGCTTCGGATCGGATTGGTCGGCTCGGAGCGAAGCTGGAGCGTCGGTGCGGCGCGGAAGCGCCAAATCGGATCGCTGGTTCGGGAAGATCGCCCGGCCGAAGGGTCGGGGGCCGGCGCGGCGGCGGGGTCGGAGCTGGCCGGAGCTTCGGTCGAAGACAAGCTCGGCGCGGACGAAGGACGAATCGGCGTCATGCGGAACCTTTACCTCGAAAAAAAATCAACAACGCCCGGGGAGCAATCCGGATGCACACGAAAAGGGATGGCTATGTTTGGCTTATCGCTAATCGTATTGCTTAGTTGTCAGAAAATCGTGGACGAGGGGCTACCTTTTCTTGACGCGAAATGTAAAGACCGAATCACTCCGAAAAAGGCTGCGCTGCGTCATAAATTTCTTTGTAAAAACTGCAACTTTCGCTGGATTTCGACGAAAAATTCCTTCAGAGATGAATTACCTGGATTCGAGGAGAGGTAATCTGAAATGACACCCCCGGGTAACGGTGAACGGCCGCCGCGCCGTCTGACCCTGGTCCAGCCCGCAGATCACAATGCGGCGCGGGATGTCGCGCCCTCCGAGCCGGTGACGCCGAGCTCGCCGCCCGCTTCGATCCGGCCTTCCCTGACGACTTTGCCGCCCCGCTCCGCCGACTTGGCGGGCTTAAGCCGTCTCCTCGCCGGCCAAGCCGCATCGGTGAACCAACACCAGCTGATGCAAAGCTATTTGGCCGAGCTGGCCAATCCGACGCCCAACCGCGGCTACGACTTCAGCCTCGACATCGCCCCCAACCGCTATCAAATCACCCAAGCCGCTCCGGGCGAACCCATCGAGGTGACGGTCACCAAGCCACCGGCTTCAGGCTCGAGCACCGCCGGCGACGCCATGACGGTCATCACCATGACTTATCTGCCCGACGGCCGCTTTCATAGCAGCCAGGGCCGGACCCCTCACCCGGCGCCGCGTCGTGGCTCCGAATCCTTTTTCCATGACACTCTGACCGGCCGCCTCTCCGAGAATGCGGTCCGGATTTTCCAAGGCGGCCAACTTTTCATCAAGATGGAAAGCGCGCTCCAAGCCCTGGAGGGTCGCTTCGTTCCCGACAG
>DATEDP010000072.1 GCA_035281585.1 bacterium | reverse complement strand
AGTCCTTCCGCCCCACCGCCGAGTCCCGGCGCTCCAATCAGTTCACCGCCGCCGGCCGGCGCTCCAGCGGCTCCGCCGCCGTCGAGCCCGACCACCCCGGCCCAGCTCGTCCCGGTCATCGGACCGCTCTCGCCCGATGAGACCCGGCTCCGCCTGGCCCGCGGCCTCAGGCTATTTTCGGAAAATCACCTCGATACGGCCAGGCTCACCCTCCAACCGGTGGATCAAGAGCCGCTCGGCAAGGCCGTCCTCGAGAAGATCGAAGGCCATGAAGCCCATTTCCGCGGCATTCAAGCCAGCGCCGTCCTCAAGGCCCTGGCGGTGGATCACGGCCGGGAGCGCGAGCTCTCGGAATCCGAAAAAGAAAATCTCGGCAAAGCCCTGGCCGACATCGAAACCCAGCTCTTGGCCAAGCCCGGCGCTTCCTGGAGCCAGGCCATCGAAGCGGCCAAGCCGGGGCTGAGCGCCGATGCCCTGAAAGTTTGGGAAAGCTTCGCCGCCGGCGAAAAAAGCCGGATCAACGAATTGGAGAGCCTGTTCAAGGAAAAGGACCGCGAGCTCTTGGCGCTGGGCCTGATCAACCTGGCCGAGCGGCTCCGCGGCCAGCATTACTTCAGCACCGCCTGGACCCTCGCCCAATTGGCGGCCGAATTCCCCAAAACCCAGGAAAAGGCCAAGGCCCTCATCGATCACCTCGAGGGCCAGCGCAGCAGCACCGAGTACATTATCAGCGATATGTTCGACCAGGGCGGGACCTCGATGGCGATCAACCTGCTCTCGCTGTTTCCGGCGGTCGGCGGAGCCCGGCGCCTTTCCCAGTGGGGCCGCCTCGCCGCCAAGCCTTTCTGGCTGCGCTATCCGACGACGCTCTTGGCCGGCGGCTCGATGCATTGGGCTTCGACCAAGGGATTGATGTGGGCCACCGGCTACGACGGCCAGATCATGCCGCGCAGCTGGGGCGAGTTCGGAGGCGAGCTCGCTTCCTCCACCGCCCAGACCGGCCTAGCCCTGCTGCTGGCCAATCGCTTCTGGAAGATCAAGCCGGCGGCGGCCAAGGAAACCGAAAGCGCGGCGACCGCGGCCATCGGCTTCCGGCAAAGAGCCGTGACGGCCCTCGCCAAAACCCCCGGCGCTCTCTGGTGGATGACCAAAACCACCTTGAAGGTCGGCACCGTCACCGCCGGCGATCTCGCCACCCAGTGGGCCTTCCACAAGGCCGGTTGGAAGGAAATGACGCCCCAGGGCTTTCCCCAAGGCTTGGTGAAGGCTTTCATGCCCGGAGTCGACGAAGCCCGGCAAACCGTGATTTCGACCGCCGAGGCCCGGCGGCTGCTCGAGCGGCATTACCAAGCCCTGAACGGCGCCCAAGCTCCCGGTCATAGCGTGATCGAGGCCGGCTTCAACCTCGACCTTTTCCTCACCCAGCTCGATCCCTCGCTCGACGGCGACCGCCGCGAGATGGCCTATGCCGCCTTGGCCGCGGCCTCGCAGCAAAAGAAATTGGGCCTCAATATCCGGCGCTGGGTGCTGGAAAAGAAGCAGCGCGGCGAATTCAGCAGCGCCAACAAAACCCTGGAGCGTCAGGGAATTCCGGTGCGCCTCGACCAGGACGGCTTCGTCTGCTTCACCGATTCGCAGACCTTCCCTTGTCCCTGACCTTGGGGACTGGGGTCGGCTTCATAAAATTTCATTTTAGTTGATTCCAGCCCTCGCCCTTCCTTCCGATCATTTCTATTATTAAGCGAAATCGATAACTTAGATTTTCCTCCCTTTGGCAATCTTGCTGCAGAAGAAGCGCTAAGCAGCTTAGGAACAAGGGAGCCGTGTGACTTCAATCGGTCTCAATAATAGAGCATGGGAGAGCCGCCCGGGGATTGAGCCGGAACTTAGCGCCGCCAAGCAGCCGTTCGGGCCCTCCACTCCGCCGTCCACGTCCACCTTTTTGGGAATTGCTTCGGCCGCGCCGAAAATGGGGGTTTCGTCTCCGGGCCTGATTTCAAAACTCTTCTGGGGAGCGGAGGCGGTCGAAAGAAAGCCACTGGAAGCCCGCCGCCGCTCGGTTCAAGAGCTCTTGCTGGAAATTCATCCACCCGAGGCTCGGATCGGCCGCCGCTCGCCCCAGGAGTTAGAAAGAGATCCCTTCATTCAAGCGCTGGCCCGAGTCGATCGCGAAGTCGGCGGGCACGTCACCCGATTGCTGCGAGATTCGATCGACTCGTCGCTCGGCTTCTCCGAGTTGAAGGCCCTCTACCAATCTCCCCGGATCGAGGAATTTTTTCAAAAATATGTCGAAGTCCGGGAGGAGATCCTGCGCCGGGACCCCGACTACATCCGACAACTCAGCTTGGAAATGGCGATCGGGCGGATCGGCCAAGGGGATGTCGAGCTCGAAGCCTTGAGCCGGAGCGAGCTCGAAAAATATCGCGACGACCTGCTCGGACGCCGCGACACGATCCGCTTGATCCGCAATGACCTGGAAGCGGAGATCGCCGGGGTCGAGAGCGAAGAGGAGAGCCGGCGCTTGGCTGCAGCCGAGTACTCCGCCGATTTAGGCGACGGCGAGGCCGATGAACCCACCGACGACGTCGAAACTCCGACCAGCGAGGCCCTTGTCGCCGCCCGACAGAAATTGGCGCTCTTTAACGGGCTCATTGAAGAATTAGAAATGCTGGAATTCGGCGCCGACCCGGATCTGGCACCCGACTTCGAGGAGCTGGAAGGCATCGTCGGGGATTTCTCAGCCTACGAAGAAGAATGGGTTTGGAAACAGCTGGAGGCCCAACTTGCGGCCGTTGAAGGACTGGATGGGAATCACTCTAAGGTTCGAGAATTCAAGGCGGCTCTCGAAGCGCTGCAAGAAAATCCCAGCTCCACCGTTCAAGACTATCGGGCGGTCTTAGCCAAAGCCGAAACGGCGGCGCTTTGGACTTCGGTCGAAGCGCGGATCGACCTTTACAGCGAGATGCACGATTCGGCCGCGATGACCGACGGGATTATTCATCTGGGCAAGGAAGCCCTTCGAATCGCCACTTTGATTGGCGGCGGACCTTTGGCCTATGAGGCCTATCGGGAAAATTCGGAATCCGACGTCGATGGAGCTTCGGCCTACCTCGAGATGCAGACCCGTTACATCGCGGTTCACCGAACCTTGACTGAGGGCGATGAGGCCGAAGCCCGGAAGCTCTTCATCCGGCTGGAAAATTCCCCAGAACAGGCCGGCCTAATGGCGGGCTTCCAAGACTCGCAGCGGATCAATCAGTGCACGGTCACGGCGGCGATCGTGACGGCATCGGCGGCGACGGCCGGGATCGCGGCCGAGCTGATCGGCGGCGCGGCGACGGCCTTGGGGATGACCCGAGGCTTGAGCCTGCTCAAGTTCGGCAGCCATGCCGCCGCCTTCACCGTGGCCGAGCGCGGTTACACGAGCTGGGTCTACGATCGGAGTTTTTTCGATCCTCAATTGAGTTCTTCGGAGAATGCCCGGGGCCTCGCTTGGGATATGGCGCTGAACGCCGGGATGTTCGCGTTTTTGGGCCGGGCTTTTCACAGCTTTGAAAAATATTTGGTCCTTCCCTTGGCCAGAACTCGGGCCTTAGCCAAGCTCGGACAAGCAGAGACTCAGCTCAGTGGGGAGCTGATTCGTGCCGAGCGGGAAATTCTGCTCAACCAAATAGCGACCGGCATTCCGCTGCGGCTGGGAAGGCTTGGCGCCGAGCTCCTCGCTTTCGGCCAGTGGGAGGCGATTGCCCAGAACCTCGAGCTCAACCGAGAAAATCTTAAAAGCGGCAAAGGCTTCGGCCTAGTGTTCCCGGCGGAAATTTTATTCTCGCTCCGCGCTTGGGAAGAGCGCTTTGTTTTTCTGATCGCCTTGAAAGCCGGCGGCCTGCTCGCGGCCCCGCTCAGCAGGCCGCTCCAGGAGCGGTTGCAGCATTGGTTGGCGAAACCCAAGGCCACGCTCACGACGGCTTTTACCGACGTCACCTAAGTCGAGCCGACCACCGAAGCTCCCCGAAAGACTTTAGATCCCCAAGATTACCTCTCCTCGCTCGCCGGGAAAGATCCCATCGGCTCCGGCGGCGGCATGGCGGCCTTCGAATTCGCCGGCGACCCTGGATTGATCCTCCTTTTGCCCAAGGGCGCGCGATGGGAAGGAAATAAAATCGAATTCCGGGATGCGGAATTTTATCGCCCCTTTCTCAAGGAAACCCTCGATCACTACGATGCCGTGGCCCATCTGACTTATCGAGATCGTCCGCTGGCTCCGCGGATCGAGGGGCTTTTGAGCGATGGCAAGGGGAACCTGGCGGGTTTCTTGATGGAAAAAGTCGCCGGCAAGAACCTCTACGATCTCGTCCAGGACGGCGAAATTTCCCCGGAACAAATGAAGAGAGTTGAGGCCCTCCTCCGCGAGCAACTTTCGATCTTGCACCGGAACGGCCTGGCCCACGGCGATCCCGAGTTTCTCAACGTGCTGGTTCAGCTCGGGGCAAACGGCGAGGTCATCGACGCCCGCTTCATCGATTTCACCCGGCCGAAGAGCGACAAATACGAGCCGACCCACGGAACGCCCCAATATGACCTCGATGTCATGGCGGAGGAGCTGAAGCATTATTGGGAAAAGGCCGGGCACAAAAAGATCCCAGTCGTCAAAGACCCCTTTTTCTACCTCCTTGAAGAAAGCCGAGCCATGAACCGCCACGGGCTGCTTCCGATCAGCCAATGGTACAACCAAGCCGAGGCCGGAGATTTGGCCGCCGCCGAGCGATTGCGAACCTTTTCGATGGAGCCGTTTAAAAAATATCTTCAAGATCCGAGCCTGGATCGCCATGAGCAAGATGCCTCTTTGCAGCTGCTCTATTTGATTCGTCATGGAAATTTGCCGGCCTTCGAATTGCTCGTCGAGACGGCCCGAACTCACTCCCAACATCTTTTGACGCTGGCGGGCGAATTAGCCCCGGAAAGCCCGGTCGCCTTGCTTTTGCGCGGCATGCCGATCGAGGTCCATCTTGCCGACACCGATAACCCCATCCGGATCGTGAGCAAAAACGCCAAGCTGGCCTTGGAAACCCTCGCTGAATTCGGAAACGCCGACGCCGCCGCGGCGCTGCGCGAATTGAAAGCTAAGGACTCCAAGCTGGCGGTCGACGATCGGGTTTTGCTGGCCGGACAACTGGAAAACGGAAGGCCGGTCCATCTTTACCAAGTCGACGGCGGCCATGCCGCCATCAAAGGCTTATTCAGTTGGATCGTCGTCGCTTTCGGGGCCGATCGGTTGGTCCTCCAGAAAGTCGACGAATGGGCAAAAGAGAATCCGGACGCCAAAGAGGAAATCTTCTTTCAGAAAGAGGGCCGTTTCGATTCCAGCTTCTTGCGAAAAATCTTCCAAATCCTTCCCCGGGTTGGCGGCGGCCACGACGGCCCGCTCAAGCCCAAGGTCGAGGAGGTCGCCAAATTCGTCGACCTCTACGAGAGCGGCGATGAAGTCGCGGGGCTGCGCGGCTTGGTCGAGCTGGCCGAACAGGGCCTCGCTCAGGCGGTGCTCGAGATGCTGGTGCTCAAACTGGGTCCGGGCACCGGCGACCGCCTCAAGATCCAAGAGGCCCTGGCTTCGGTCCGCCCGGCGGCTCTCGCCGATCGGGCACCGGAGGAATATCCGGCGCTGCGTGCCTTGCTGGAGCTGGCGGCCAGCGGCAATGAAGCCGCCCAAAGCACCCTCGCCACCGTTTCCTTGGCCGCCCTCCGAAAAGCCCTGGCCCTTCCGCCCGAGGCCGAAGGCCCCTCCTCCAGCTTCAATCTCGATCTCGCCGACTGCCTCTTTTACGGCAATCCGGAGGCCGAGGAAATTCTCTTCGGCGAGCACCGCCATCAAATCCATCCCGAGCATCTCGCCCAATGGGAGGAGAAGATCCTGCGCGAGGGCCGCTTGAACTACTCCAAGCTTTCGCCCGAGCGCTTGCTGGAGCTGGCCCGGGAAGGCCGCAAGGACATCCTCTTCGGGCTTTTGGAGATGGGGAAGGAGCGAAGCAACCCCACGATCCGGGGCTTGCTCGATTTCCTCTTCTACGAAGAGACGGCCGGTGTTTTGATCGAACGGATCCGCTGGCTGCGCGGCGAAATGGGCCCCACCACTCTGCTGGAGCACGATCTGCAAAGCACTCCCGCCGACCACGTCCGCCGGATCGCCCAGTTCGCCCCCCATCGGGCCGACGCCCAGCGGGCCCTGCTCGAATTGGCCAATGCCGGCCATCCCGAAGCCCGGCGCGCCTTGTCGGCTCCGCCGCTCAACGGAACCTTCGAGGATGGCCAAGAGATGACTCTCTTCCTCGCCGAGTCGGCTGCCCAGGGCCTGACAGCTTGGAAATACCTCGGCCTTCACGGCATGCGCCCCGCTTTCGAAAAGGTCCGGATGCATGAGGCGGAGCCTTACGCCACTCTCCGGCTGCTGGGAATCGAGGGATCCCCCACCCGTTTGAAACCCGGAGCCCATTATTATTTCTTGGAAAAGAACGACGCCGATCCGACCGAGCCCCGCGGCGATCCCTCGCCCTTCAGTCTGCCCTTCATGATCTTCGGGCCGGATTCGCTGCTGAGGCGCGGCTTGGACTGGCTTTGGCAAAAGATCGGCGGCCCCGAAAAACCGGAAGCCGCGGACCGATTCGCGACCTTGGAAAGCAGCCCGGCCGAAGGCTGGGCGCTGGACGAGGCCGGCCAGCATTACTTCGACCATCCCCGCCGCCTCCAATTGACCGACCAGCCCAGCGAGTTCGCCGAGAAGAAATACGGCCGCTGGCGCCTGCTCGACCTCCAGGTCTGGCGGGGCCGCAGCGTCCTCCTGTTGGAGAAGCGAGGGCCGGTGCCGGAGCGGCTTTACTTCGAGACTTCCGAGCCTTTGCGCCGAGCGATCCGGGAAGACGGTCAGATTTACTTGATCGGCAAGGAAACGCTCCTGCCGGTCGACGCCGACCTTTATTTCTTTCCGGTGATCTCGGGCGGCAGCGACGGCAGCGGCTTCGCCTTCGGCCGCCTCGGGAGCGCCGCGGCTCGCGGTCTTCTGCTCAAGGATTTTTCGGGCTGGAAGGGCCGCTTCCGCCTCTATCAAATCGAGCGCCGTGAAGCGGACGGCCTCGGTCAAGTTTGGGTCCTGAAGTCGGCCGATGGCGGCGGGACCGAAGAGCTCCGCTTCCAGGTTGAAGCCGGCGACGCTGGCCAGGCCCATACCGGCTGGAAAACCGGCGACTACCTTTATTTCATCGCCGATAGCGCCAAGGGTTTGTCGGCCCACCCCGAGGACCGGCCGCCCGGCGAGAGTTTTTCGGAAATTTATCGGAATTGGCGGAATTCCCCAGCCGCCGAATCGCGGCGCCGTATTGCCCAGCGGATGTTCGCCGCCAAACCACCGGAGGTTCCGACGAACTCGCACATTCCCAAACCCACGGTGCTCCGCGAGACCGGCGGCGGCGAATTCTTGCTCAAGACCCGCCGGGTCGATGAGGCCGAATACGACGTCCGATATTCGGCGATCCTGATCGGCCACGAAGTCGAGGCCGGCGATCCCTACCGGGAAGCGGCCCAGGTCCGGCTGAGCTTCGGCCTATTCGAGACCATCGAGGATTTTCGCCACTTCAAGGAGCATGGATTTCCCCGCCGCTCTTTCACCTTCCTCGCCACTCGGGCGGAAGCCACCCGGCTCGGCTTCGAATACGATGCCGCCGGCAACTTGCTCTCGCAGTCGCGGGAAAAAAATTGGATCCTCAAGGAAAGCGGGCGGCCGGCCGCCTTGCGGGGCGAATGGCAAGTTTCCCCTTCCGTGCCCGAGCCCCAGCCGCCGCCCCTGCCGGCCGAATACCGGCTCTTCGATTCCGGCGCCGCCGAGGGAAGCGCCGTCATGGTGGGGCGTGGAGCGGCGCCGGCGGGATTCGAAAGCGCCTTTCTCTCGATCGAGGACCCGGTGGTGCGCCGCCGCCATCTCCTGATTCGGCGCGGCGCCGAAAACAAGGTCGAGATTCAGGCGATTCCGCCGGATCGCCGCCCCTCCGAAGGCCGGAATCGCCAGGCCTTTTGGGTGGAATCGGGCGAAGACTGGCTGCCGCTGCCGGCCAACCTGCCCTACATCCTGAAACCGGGCGAACGCTTCGCCCTGGGACAGGTCAATCGCCAGGGTCAGACCAGCCAGGCGCTGGTCTTCCGCCTTTCGGCCGACGGAAACTCTTTAATCTTGGATTAATTTCACCTTGGGCCGGATCAAGGCCAAGATCACGCCGATCAAAACCATCGACAGACTAAGCACCTGGCCCATCGTGAAGGGACCGAGGACGGTGCCCAACTGGGGATCGGGCTCGCGGACGAACTCGACCGGAAAGCGCAGCAGGCCGTAGCCGATCAAAAGCCAACAGGAAACCAAGCCGGGATACTGCTGGCGGCGCGAAATGAAATAGAGGATCGCGAAGAGCAGCGGCCCCTCGAGGAAGGCTTCGTAGAGCTGGCTCGGATGCCGCGGCAGCGGTCCGCCGCGCGGGAAGACCATGGCCCAGGCGACGTCGGTCACCCGGCCGTAGAGCTCGCCGTTGATGAAGTTGCCGAGCCGGCCAAAGCCCAGGCCGATCGGCGCGCAGAGGCCGACGTTGTCGGCGACGTGGTAGAAGGGGACCTTCACCTTCCGCGCGAAAAGCCACATCGCGAGGATGGTGCCGGCCAAGCCGCCGTGAAAGCTCATCCCGCCATGCCAGATCGCCGGGATCTCCAAGGGATTCTCGAGGTAATAGCCGAGGTTGTAGAACAGCACGTAGCCCAGCCGGGCGCCCAGGATCAGGCCGTAAAAGCAGTAGCTGACCAAGAGCGAAACGTCGCCGGCCTCGGGCAGCTGGAAGAGTCCCTTGCGGTAGCGGTGGCGCAGGAGAAAGTAGGCTGCGGTGAAGCCCAACAGGTACATGAAGGCATACCAGCTCAGACCGATCTTGCCGAAGCGGAAGAGGAAGGGATCGATTTGAGGGAATGTGAGGGTGGCGAGCATGGGAAGCCTATAACATGATTCGTATTTTACGCCACGCTGGGAGAAATCCCCCTCGCCCCCCTTTTTCAAAAGGGGGTAAGAATTTTCTGCCCAGCCTCTTACCCCCCTTTGAAAAAGGGGGCTTGGGGGGATTTAAAGCGCCGGCCACCAATAAAAACAGGTGCTTTTGCGAGCTTATCGCCGCAAACCCGCGTCTCCAGTGCATCCGCCGGCCATTAAAATTCCGTCCAGAAAAATTCTCGTTGACCACTACACCTAGTTTAGTTTACACCCGACAGACACAAGATATTGTGTTTCTTCTTCCTTGGTCCGATAATAAAAACAACCAAAAGATGTTCAAAACTAGGGGTTTATGGCCCTTTGCCGCCCCGCGTCACTTGTTCCTGATCGAGAGGAGTGTCCCGCATGTCCGTGAAAGCCCTACCGTCCGTTCGCTCGTCCCGTCGCTCGGCTAGCCAAGCCAAGTCCAAGGGCGTCCAAATTCCGCGCCGCCACACCGAGGCCGGCAAGGATCCTTTGGAAAGCATCGCCTACGAGTACCGCAGCTCGGTGATCACCAATCCCGACGGTTCGGTCGTCTTCAAGATGGAGAACGCCGAGATCCCCAAGGGCTTCAGCCAACTCGCCACCGACATTTTGGTCTCGAAGTATTTCCGAAAAGCCGGCGTGCCCAAGACCGGCCGCGAGACCTCGGCCAAGCAGGTCGTCCACCGCATCGCCCACAGCATCCGCAAGGCCGGCGAAGAGCTCGGCGGCTACTTCGCCAACGCCGAAGATGCCCAATCCTTCGAAGACGAATTGAAATTCATCCTCATCACCCAGCGCGGCGCCTTCAACTCGCCGGTGTGGTTCAACTGCGGCCTCTACCAAGAGTACGGGATCGAGGGCTCGGGCGGAAACCACTTCTGGAATCCGGCCACCGAAACCATTTCGACCACGACCAATTCCTACGAGCATCCCCAATGCTCGGCCTGCTTCATCCAAGCGGTCGACGACGACCTGATGAGCATCTTCGACTTGGCCAAGAACGAGGCCCGGCTCTTCAAATACGGCTCGGGCACCGGCTCCAACTTCTCCAGGATCCGCGGCCACCAGGAGAAGCTCAGCGGCGGCGGCACCTCCTCGGGCCTGATGAGCTTCCTCGAAGTCCTGGATCGCGGCGCCGGCGCCACCAAGAGCGGCGGCACCACCCGCCGGGCGGCCAAGATGGTCTGCCTCGACATGGACCATCCCGAGATCGTCGATTTCATCAACTGGAAGGTGCGGGAAGAGCGCAAGGTCGCGGCCCTGATCGACGCCGGCTACTCCAGCGACTTCAACGGCGACGCCTACCGGACGGTCGGCGGCCAGAACTCCAACAACTCGGTGCGGGTCACCGACGAGTTCATGAACGCCGTCGCCGAGGGCAAGGAGTGGAAGACCTATATGCGCACCACCGGCGCAGTGGTCGACGTCTTCCAAGCCAAGGAGCTCTTCAAGCAGATCGCGTTCGCGGCCTGGGCCTGCGCCGATCCCGGCGTCCAGTACGACAGCACGATCAACCAGTGGCATACCTGCAAGAACACCGGCCGGATCAACGCCAGCAATCCCTGCTCCGAATACATGTTCTTGGACGACACCGCCTGCAATCTTTCCTCGATCAACCTCACCAAGTACCTCAATGAAGACGGCACTTGGGATATCGAGGGCTACCGCCACGCGATCCGCACCCTGATCCTGGCCCAGGAGATCCTGGTCGACTTCAGCTCCTATCCGACCGAGCGGATCGCCCAGAACAGCCACGATTACCGGCCGCTGGGCCTGGGCTACGCCAACCTCGGCTCGGCCTTGATGATCCAGGGCATCCCTTACGATTCCGAAGAGGGCCGCCAGACCGCGGCGGCCTTGACCGCCATCCTCTGCGGCCATGCTTACAAGACCTCGGCCGAGATCGCGGCCGCCAAAGCGCCCTTCCCGGGCTATGAGGCCAACCGCGAACCGATGCTCGAAGTCATCGGCATGCACCGCGACGCCGCTTACAAGATCAGCGCCGAGCATTGCCCGGCCGACCTGCTCCAAGCCGCTCAACAGGATTGGGACGAAGCCCTCAAAATCGGCGAGGTTCACGGCTACCGCAACGCTCAGGCCACGGTCCTGGCGCCGACCGGCACCATCGGCCTGCTGATGGACTGCGACACCACCGGCATCGAGCCCGACTTCGCCTTGGTCAAGTTCAAGAAGCTGGCCGGCGGCGGATATTTCAAGATCATCAACCAGTCGGTCCCGGCAGCCCTCAAAAAGCTGGGTTACTCGGCCCGCGAAGTCGCCGACATCGTCACCTACGTCCGCGGCACCTCCAGCCTCCACGGCGCACCCCATATCAACCGCGAGTCGCTCCGCGCCAAGGGCTTCACCGAGGGTGAGATCGAGAAGATCGAAGGCACCTTGGAAGGGGTCTTCGACATCTCCCAAGCCTTCAGCACCTGGAACATCGGCGAGGAGACCTTGCAGCGCCTGGGCTTCAAGAAGGAGAAGTTCAAGGAGCCCTCCTTCAACCTGCTTTCGGCCCTGGGCTTCACTTCGGCCCAAGTCACCGAGGCCAACGACGTGATCTGCGGCCGGATGACCATTGAAGGCGCCCCGCACCTCAATCCCGAGCACCTGCCGATCTTCGACTGCGCCAATAAGTGCGGCAACTACGGCAAGCGCTTCCTGGCTCCGATGAGCCACGTCCGGATGATGGCTGCGACCCAGCCCTTCCTCTCGGGCGCGATCAGCAAGACCGTCAACCTGCCGACCGAGGCCACGGTCGAGGACATCGAGGAGATCTACACCGAAGGCTGGAAGCTCGGCCTCAAGGCGGTGGCCCTTTACCGCGACGGCTGCAAGATGAGCCAGCCGCTCTCGACCAAGAGCGACAAGAAGAAGGACGAAAAGGAAGAGGCCTCGGCGCTGGCGGCGACTCCGGTCCTGCAGCGCCGGCGGATGCCCCGCAAGCGCCGCGGCTTCACCCAAGAGGCCCGGGTCGGCGGCAACAAGGTCTACCTCCGCACCGGCGAGCACGAGGACGGGACGCTGGGCGAGATCTTCATCGACATGCACAAGGAAGGCGCCGCCTTCCGCAGCATGATGAACTGCTTCGCGATCGCGGTCTCGCTGGGCCTGCAGTACGGCGTGCCGCTGAAGGAGTTCGTCGACGTCTTCACCTTCACCCGCTTCGAGCCCCAAGGTCCGGTCGACCACCCCAACATCAAGTTCGCGACCTCGATCATCGACTACATCTTCCGCCTGCTGGCTTTGGAATACCAAGGCCGGGCCGACCTGGTGCAGGTGAAGCCGACCGAGGAGCAGCTCCGCGACTTGGCCAGCGCCCGCAACTACGCCAAGTCGGTCCCCCCCACTGCTCCGGCCAAGGTCGAAATCCCCGGCACTGAGGCCGGCAAGCCCCAGCTAGCGGTGATCCAAGGCGACAAGGCCGAGGCCCCCGAAGTGAAGGGCGCCGACACCTTGAGCGACCACCTCTCGACCATGATGGGCGACGCGCCGTTCTGCGATCAGTGCGGCCACATCACGGTCCGCAACGGGGCTTGCTACAAGTGCCTCAATTGCGGGAACTCGATGGGTTGCTCGTAAGCAGCTCCCCTGCAAAGTCATTAAAACCCCGCTTCTTTGAGGCGGGGTTTTTTCTTTCTGCCCGGGAGGGGAGCCCGGGGACATCCTCTCCACTTTTTTCCCTGGCCCTCAAGCCGGGCCAGGGAAAGCTTGGTCCGCCGATATCTATTGGATGCTTTGAGGTGATCGACGGCCCAAAAGCCGTTCCGCGGAGTCCCCGGGCTCCCCTCCCTACCTCCTTGCAGGGAAAGAATTCTCGGGACTCCGTGAAGGCGAATGGGCCCCCTGCAACCCCATTGAACCCCGCCTGTATTTCTTTTAACCTTTCCCTAAGCACTCCCCATCCCACCACTATCGGGGGGAAAGAGCCGGCCCACTCCGCCGGAAGATAAAAAATCATGAAAAAATCACGCTTTATCGTCGTCCTGGCTTTTTTGGCGGCCCTCACGCTCGGCGCCTCGGGCTGCGTCATCGAGGATGACGGCTGCTTCGACAATTGCTGCTTCGGCTGCAACCCCGAAATTTTCACCATCCAGCAAGCCATCGACTTCGCCCTGCCCGGCGACACCGTCTTCATCGAGAATGGGGTCTACTCTCCCTCGACCAACGGCGAGTTCTTCCCGATCTTCATGCGCAACGACGTCAGCGTGATCGGCCAGGACCCCGAAAACACCATCCTCGACGCCGAAGGAACCGGCTACGTCCTCGACTTCTTCAACTATAACGTCGGAACCGTGGCCAACTTCACGGTCATCGGCGGGCTGAGCAATTTGGGCGGCGGCATCTACGCCGAAAGCTCCAGCGGCAACATCCAAAACATGATCGTGACCGGCAACCGGGCTTCCGAGGCCGGCACCGGAATCTACGTCGTCACCTCCAGCGGCCTCACGATCACCAACACCATCGTCGTCGGCAACTCCGGCACCCCCGATGCCATCGACGATCCGGCCCAGGTCGACCTCGACGATTCCAACATCGCCTTCATCAACAACGTGGTGGCCAATGGCGACGCCGACGGCGTCCGGCTCAACTTCGGCTCCACCGGAACTTTCGAGAACAACATCTTCTTCGATAACGGCAGCGACGGCTTCGGCGTCGGCTTGGCCGACAACGCCCTCGAGAGCGCGGCCAACATTCTCTACAACATCACCTTCGGCAACGCCGAGGGCGACTACTTCCTCAACGACTTCATCATGACCTCGTCCGAAGCCAACGATTTCTTCCCCGACGACCAGATCGCCAACAACTTCTCGGCCGATCCGCTCTTCAACAATCCGGCCGCCGGCGACTTCACCCTGCAGTTCGGCTCCCCGGCCATTCAAGCCGGCGATCCCAACCCGGTCTTCGACAATCCCGATGGCAGCCGCAACGACATCGGCGCCTATGGTGGACCCGGGGCCGACGGGCCTTAAGCCTGAAGAGCGAACTGTGGCTTAAATCCCCCAAAGCTTTCTAGGAATCTGCACAGAATTCTGAACCGTTCATCAGGCGGCGCTGTTCTCTCGACCCAGCCGGTTTTTTTAAAGGCGCTGGCGCCGAAGCGATCGCCCTCCGCGCCAATCCACTCGGGACGTCGATTTCCTGCTCCCCCCTCTCGCTCGATCCGAGCTCGGCCCGCCGCATCCCGGGCCCTTCGATTTTCAGGCCTGGCACGCCCGTTGCTAATGCCCTCTGTCGCAGGCGGCAGCAAAGAGCCTGTGTGAATTTAAAATGGGAGTGTGGGATATGAAAAAGTTTCTGACTTGCCTCAGCGCCGCGGTCCTGGTCCTGAGCCTGCAACAGGGAGCCGGCCAAGCTTACGAGAACATCGACCTCGACCCGGCTTTCGTCTCCGAGATCGAAGAGATCTTCCACGTCAACGCCGACAAGACGCCCTTTGACCTAGGCCTGGTCTCGGGTGAAGACCCGAACCTCCACCTCTTCCAAGAGGCCGAGATCTACATCACCTTCATCCACGAGAAGGCGATGTTCAAAAATCAATTCGGCTACTTCACCTTCGACGATTGCAACGAGGACGGCCTGATCCAGCCCGAGGAAGTCTTGAGCGAAGAGCTGATCTTCGAGAACGTCTCCGAGGAAGGCGGCGTGATGGTCCCCGGCGACACCGTCAAGATCGGTCCCTTCCCGGCCGGGACCGATCTCGGCTTCTTCGTGGTCGCCGACGGCTACGACGATCCGATCCACACCTACTACACCGTTCCCGAGCTCAACCCCGACGGCGTCCACCACATGGTCATGGTCGGGACCAGCGACGGCGGCAACGTCGCCATCGGCATCGAGGATTGGTTCTGGCACGACGAGGATTGCGACAAGGACTTCAACGACGTCATCTTCACCTTCACGATGACGCCCGAAACCGCCCTCGAAGAGGTCATCGAGGACAGCGATATCCCGGTCTACGACCCCGACGGCTCTTCCGAGGAAGAGCCGGTCCAGGATCCGGCAGCGGAAGCCGATGATCAAGATAGCCTGCCGATCCACCCGGCCGACTTCGAGGGCTTCGAGGGCGAGCCGGGCAGCGAAATCGTCAGCGCCGAGCAGACCAGCGACGTCCTGATGGTGATCGAAGGCAGCGGTCCGGGTTGCAGCCTGAGCCCGAGCGCCGATCAAGGCATCGACCTGTCACTGGCGGCAGTGGCCATCCTCGCCCTGGTCTTCATCGGCCGCGGCTCCCGCAATAAGGAGCTGTAGCAAGGGGCTTTAGCCCCGCTTCCCTAATTTTGAGGTAAGGACCCAAGGCCGCGGCCCTCAAAAGCCGCGGCCTTTCCTTTTTAAGGAACTCGCCGATCCGCGAAGATCCGGTAGAATATTCCGGCCACGATGGCGCCGGCGATCGGCGCCACCCAGAACATCCAAAGCTGTTGGATGGCCCAGCCCCCGACGATCAGGGCCGGCCCGGTGGAACGGGCCGGATTGACCGAGGTGTTGGTCACCGGGATGCTGATCAAGTGGATCAGGGTCAGGCCCAAGCCGATGGCGATCGGGGCGAAGCCTTGGGGCGCCCGCGGATCGGTCGAGCCGAGGATGATCATCAGGAACATGAAGGTCATCACGATCTCGGTGACCAAGGCCGAATGCATCGAATAGCCGCCCGGCGAGTGTTCGCCGTAGCCGTTGGAGGCCAAGCCGCCGCTCAAGTCGAAGCCGGCCTTGCCGCTGGCGATGAAATAGAGCAGGGCCGCCGCCGCAACAGCGCCAAGGACCTGGGCCACGATGTAGGGGATGAGCTCGCTTCCCTTGAAGCGTCCGCCGACGAAAAGGCCGACCGAGACCGCCGGGTTGAGATGGCAGCCCGAGATGTGGCCGATCGCATAAGCCATGGTGAGGACGGTCAGGCCGAAGGCGAAGGCCACGCCGAGGAGGCCGATCCCGACGTCGGGGAAAGCCGCCGCCAAGACCGCGCTGCCGCAGCCGCCAAAAGTCAGCCAGAAGGTGCCGAGAAACTCCGCAAGTGCTCGTTTGCCAAGTGACATCATCTACCTCCGTTCCAGGGTTATCTTTTCGATTGTAGAGATGGATCGCGGACTTGCAATTTTTTTCCGAAAGCAAAGATGAAAATTTGGGCACTAGCAATGAGCGTACCAATTTTAAGGATGGCGAGGCGGCCGTCTTCCGCCTAAGATTCGCTGGTGAAAAAATCTCTTTTCTTGCTTTTAGTCTTGCTGCTCGCCGGCGCTTGCCAGCGCGGTGAAATCTTCAAAATCGAAGAGGTCCGTTTCGAGAAAAGCCAGGGCGAATGCAAGGGCGAGTCCAGCCCCTGCGCCAAGGTCGAGCTGAGCTATCCCGTGTTGAGCGGCGGCAGCGCCGCCGGTCGCGAGCGGCTGAACGGCGAGATTCGGGCCTTCGCTTTACGCCAGATCGACGAGGCCGTCGCCAAGGACGCCGCGGCCTATGCCACCGCCTTTTTCGCCGAATATCAAAAATTCGGCCGGGAATTCCCCAAAGCTCCCCAATCTTGGTGGGAGAACCGTCAAGTGAAGGTCCTGCTCAATACGCCCCAGGTCTTCAGCCTTTCCTCGGAGTGGGAAGGCTATATGGGCGGCG
>DATEDP010000071.1 GCA_035281585.1 bacterium | reverse complement strand
GGCTTTTTTTGCGGGTTTGGCCTGGTAAAGATAATCATGGATTGGAGGCTTG
Source organism: bacterium (assembly GCA_035281585.1). Lineage (NCBI taxonomy): Bacteria > bacterium. The sequence continues at coordinate 18,451 of DATEDP010000071.1, read as the reverse complement.
TCTAGGGGGCGGGGCATAATCCATTTTGCATCTCTGCCCAAGATAGGGAGGGGAGCCCGGGGCAAACAAGAACGATTTGGCATAACGACAATCATGGTCCTAACGTTGCTTGATCTTCCGCCGATAACCGGCTAATCCACCCCTCCCAAATCCAGAGCCAAAGGTTTTTATGTCGAACGAAGCCGAGAAAATCATCTTTTCGATGGTCCGGGTCAGCCGGGTCCATCCACCCAAAAAGCAGGTCCTGAAGGACATTTCGCTGTCATTTTATTACGGCGCCAAGATAGGCGTACTGGGACTCAACGGGGCGGGGAAGAGCAGCCTGCTGCGGATCATCGCCGGCGTCGACAAGGAATACCAGGGCGAGGTGACTTTCTCCAAGGGCTACACCGTCGGCCTCCTCGAGCAGGAACCCCGGCTCGACCCCGAGAAGACCGTTCGGGAGGTGGTGGAGGAGGGCTGCGGCGACATCGTCAAGCTCCTCAAGGAGTACGAGGAGATCAACAACAGCTTCGCCAATCCGATGTCGGACGACGAGATGCAGAAGCTCATCGAGCGCCAAGCCGAGGTCCAGGAAAAGATCGAGGCCGCCGGCGCCTGGGAGCTCGACAGCAAGCTCGAGCTGGCGATGGACTCCTTTCGCTGCCCGCCGGCCGACGCCAAGATCGCCAACCTTTCCGGCGGCGAGAAACGGCGGGTGGCCCTGACTCGCCTCTTGCTGAGCGAGCCCGACGTCCTGTTGCTGGACGAACCGACCAACCATCTTGACGCCGAATCGGTCTATTTCCTCGAGCGCCAGCTTCAGGCCTACAAGGGCACCGTCATCGCCGTCACCCACGACCGCTATTTCTTGGACAACGTGGCCGGCTGGATTTTGGAATTGGACCGGGGCTACGGAATTCCCTGGAAAGGCAATTACTCCTCCTGGCTCGAGCAGAAGGAGCGGCGCCTGGCCCAGGAAGAGAAAGCCGACGACAAGCGGCTCAAGACCCTGGAGCGGGAGTTGGAATGGATCCGCCAGACCCCCGGTGCCCGCCGCGCCAAAAGCAAGGCCCGCATCACCCAATACGAAAACTTGCTGGCCCAAGAGAACGAGAAGCGGCAAGACGACATCGAGATCTACATCCCGCCGGGCCCGCGGCTCGGCGAGCTGGTCGTCGAGGCCCAGGGCGTCAGCAAGGCCTACGGCGACAATCTTTTGTTCGAGAATCTCAATTTCAAGCTGCCCCAGGGCGGGATCGTCGGCGTGATCGGCCCCAACGGCGCCGGTAAAACGACGCTTTTTAAGATGATCATGGGCGTGGAAAAGCCCGACGGCGGCAGCTTCAAGATCGGCGAGACGGTCAAGCTGGGTTACGTCGATCAGAACCGCTTCTCGGCCACCGATGACAAGAAGACGGTCTACGACGTGGTTTCGGGCGGCCTCGAAACCTTAAAGCTCGGCAACCGCGAGGTCAATGCCCGCGCCTACTTGGCCCGATTCAATTTCTCGGGCACCGACCAGCAAAAGCCGATCAGCGTCCTCTCCGGCGGCGAGCGCAACCGGGTCCATTTGGCTCTCACCTTGAAAGACGCCGGCAACGTCCTGCTGCTCGACGAGCCGACCAACGACCTCGACGTCAACACCCTTCGGGCGCTGGAGGTGGCGATGGAAAATTTCGTCGGCTGCGCGGTCATCATCAGCCACGACCGCTGGTTTCTCGACCGGATCGCGACCCATGTACTAGCCTTCGAGGGTGAGAGTCAGGTAGTATGGTTCGAGGGGAATTTCTCGGATTACGAAGAAGACAAGAAGCGGCGGCTCGGTCCCGAGGCCGAGAAAATCCACCGCATCAAATACAAGAAGTTCAAGCGTTAGCCGGGATATAGGGGCTCGGCACAGCATGAAATATCGCTCCATCTTTGCGCCCAGCAATGCCAAGGAACGTGCGGAGAATTTCGAATCCTATTGGGCCTACACCCAAGACCATGACGGTCCGATCCTCGAGTCCGAAAAGGACCTCGCCAAGAAGAAAGCCAAGCTGGCTTCCTTCCACACCCAAAAGGTCCGTTCCCGGAAGCCGCTGCCCGACGCCGATCTGTTTTACCGCAATTTCGTGGAGTGGCGGGACCAGCCGGCGATGCTCGACCGGAAGACCCTGCTGCTGACCTGCATCTACAAATTCGCCCGCCACGAATGGGCCGGCATTTCCGAAGCCTGGGAAACCATCCCGACCTTCGGCGAGTCCAAGACCGTCACCGAAAAGATCAGCCGCTATCATCTCTGCGAGGAGTTCTGCCACGTCCGGCTTTTCCATGAGATGTTCCGGACCTTCCAATTGGATGAGGTGGAGTGGGTGCCTTTCCCCAAGCTCACCCAGAAGACCTACCGGATGTTCTCGAAATTCCCGGAGATGGTGATGAGCCCGCCGGCCTTCGTCAGCGAGCTGATGGGCATGTCCTTCTACCTGGCGGTGGATCGGCTCTTGGATTCGGTCTTCGCCGACGAGCCCGAGGCCAAAACTCGGGTTCGCGAATTGCTCCACGAGATCATGACCGACGAGCTGGCCCATATCGGCCAACGCCGGAATTTCATCGGCCCGCTCGGGATTCAAGCTTCCAAGCTCATGGTCCGGCCGATGATCACGATGTTCTTCCGCGACATCCCCGAGGCCAAGTACCTTTTCAACATCCCCAGCATGGTCCGGGAAGGCTTGGCCTTCGACTACAGCCAGGTCACTCCGGAAATGATCGCCAAAAGCTGGGTGCCGTCCTACTGCATCGGCCGATAATCTGCCAAGAGCAAGGCGTAGGTGCTCCGGATCACCCGGTCGAGCTGCTCGGCCTTCCGGTAACCGGCATCGGGTGACCCTTCGAATTGAGATTGTCGAATCCAATCCGGAATCGGGCGAGCCATCAAGGCGCCGATGGTGCTCAGGCCCCGGTCCTCGAGAAGCTTCCGGGTGATTGGCGGAAGGTCCAGCGCGGCCAGCGGTTTGCGAGCGTAGGTCTGGCCTATCGCATCCTTGATTAAACCGGGACGGAAGACGAGATGGTGCCGGTCGAGGCCCTCACGATTGAGGAAGCTTTGGAAGTTCGGATCGAGGCCGGCCATCGCTTCGCGGGCCCCGAGGCTGCCGAAGGTTTTTTCGAAATCGCGGTCAGTGAGCAGGAAAACGTCGCGCAGCGATTCCACCCCCATCGCCCGAAGCTGCGAGAGCTGAGTTTCATCCAATCCGAGTCCGGCCAACGAATCGCCGCGATGGGCCTTTTCTCCCCAAAGCGACATCGCTTGGCGCAGGGCCGGCGTATAGAAGAGCATCGTTCCCTTGCCGTAGATTTGATAGATATTCAGCTCGGAGTTGGCATCGTGCCTTTGGATGAAGTCGAGCAGGTCCCGCGGCGGTCGCGAGAAGGACTCGGCGACCCGGTCAAGCCGGCCCTCGAAAGCGATCATGCGACGGATTAAGTCAGCTTCCTCGACGCCTTCCAACCTCGGTGGGCGCTCCGGCAACAGCGGCAACGGCAACTCGAGGCTGGGCCGGTCGGGCACCGGCGGCCGATAGCGCCGGGGGGGAGCGCCGTTCATCAGCGCATAGACGGAGCGAATCACCGAATCGGTCAAAGCCTCGCGGGTGCCGGGCGAGGACTGCGGCGGGACGCCGTCGCGGGGAATCCAGCGAGGGATGGGCCGAGCCATGAGCTCACCGACCGTATGGATTCCGGCCACGCCCAGGATCGTGTCGATCCGCGGCTCCAGCCCCAAATGCTCGATGGGATAATCCCGGAAAATTTGGCCGATCGCCGATTTAACGTCGCCCTCGCCCAGCGGATGGTTGGGCAGGACCGTGCTTTGGCCATTGGCTATTCGGCGATCGAACTTCTGCTCGATTTCCCTCAAATGGGCCGAAATGGCGGTGACCGGTTCCTCGGCACTCGCCGCTTGGTGAAATTCGTTTCGTTGGGTGAGCAAAAGGTCCCAAAGGCTTTGGATCTCCAAGCGCGAAAGGAAGCGGCTGGCCGGCAGGCTCAGCCCCAATTCCTCGAGGCTCCGAGCACGATAGAGGTCGGCGCCGAAGACCGAATGGGCCCGACTCAAGGCCGGCCGGTAAAAAAGCATCCGCCGGCCGCTGAACACGCTGAACTCCGAAAACCCGTCTTCGGCCTCGAGCCGGCGCCGCAGGGTTTGCGGCGAAAGTCCGAGCTCGACTGCGGCGGCATCGTGATTGCCGCGGTGCTTGAGCAAGATGGCGGCGATTTCAGCCCTCGAGCGGGCCGGAGTCTCCGGCGTCGGCTCGGCGAGCCGCAGCCCGGTGGAGGAGGGACGGGCCGGAAAAAAGTCCGCCGGCAATCCCTGGCTCATGTTCGCGATGGTGGGGCCTTCGGCCATTGCCATGACGCCGATCGGCAAGGGGCTCGAGAACGGTTTCTCCAATGCCGCGGCCCATTGGTCCATACGCGATTCCATTCGACCGAAACCCGGGCCCAGAGCTTCATGGAGGGCTCGTCCGGCGATCTGAAATTGGAGGTAGGTTCCCAGCGAGTGGGCCAGTAGATGGCTGGGGGAGTCGAAATGCTTCAGTCCGGCCAGGCTTTCCAAATAAGTGCCGGCGACGACACCGCCGTAGATCGAAGCCTGCCGGGTGAAGCGATCCACCCGCAATTTCCGAGAGGCCATCCCGGCCCCTCGCATCCCCCCCAAGAAGAGATAGCTTGAAAGGACATCCCGCTCCACGGCGCTTCGGCTCCAGTCGGCCGGCCGGCCGAAGGCGGTGTGGGTCAAGCGATTCAAGAGGGGGAAGGAAAGAGCTTCGAGGTTGAAGGCGGCTCCGCCGGCAACGGCACTCAGGCCGGCGCCGCGCAGGCCGGCTTCACCGAGGCAACGCAGAAACAAGAGCCGGGAAGCCCGGAACGTCAAGCCGGCTCCGGCCATTGCGAGTAGCGCCGGTGGAGAAAGCGCATGATCGGCCGTTTCCTGCAGGAAATGCTCGGCCTGGGCTCCGAAGGATCCGCCACCGCTCCAAACCGCGAGGCGCTCGCTTGCCCGCTCTCGAAAGGCTGAGGGGGTTGCTTCGTTTTGCTGGAGGAGCCGATAAGCCCGGAGGGCCGATTCGGGATGGCCGTTTCGTTCTTGGTTTCGGGCCCAATGCCATAAGCCGGCGAAGAGCAGCTCCGGGTCCCGCTCTCGGCTCAAAGCGCGCAAGTGCTCGGCACCGGCTGGCGGCTCCGGAAAGAGCAAGCTTCTGAGCAGGCTCTCACCGGAAAATTCGGAAGACGTCGAGGCAGGGCGATGCCCGGAAAGGGGCGCTAGACGAAGCGTCGGTGTCAAAAAGATCTTCTCCTCTATCCCATGTCGCGATGAGCGGCATCGATTAGCTAATCAAGAGTCATGCCGGATCGTTTCTCATATTTTTCAAGGGTTTTTGCTTTTGGGAAGGAGGCCGGAAAGGCGATAATTGAGGCGACTGAACAAGCTTTAATCAATTTTTGAACTGCGCTTCGACTTTCTCATAATAGTCGATGACCCGCCGGACGTAGGCCCGTTTTTCGACGTAAGGGTGGGCCGAAAAGCTGCGCTTGAAGCCATAGACGATGATGTCGCGGAGAACGTCGGCTTCGACGTTGAAAGCCTCGACGACTTTTCGGATTTCCTCGGTCACGGTCGTGTTGCTGACCAAGCGATTGTCGGTGCAGAGCGTGACCGAGAGGCGTTCGGCCAGCATCCGCTTGACGGGATGGTTCTCGATCCCGCCCAAGCTCGGAATGGTTTGGAGGTTGCTCGTCGGGCAGACCTCGATCGTGATTCGCCGGTTGGCGATGTATTGGACCAGCTCGCGGGTGTAGGCTTCGCGCTCCGAGCTGGGAAGATGCTCGACCAGCTCGCTGGCGAACAGATGGGTGCCGTGTCCGATCCGGTCGGCATGGCATTGGGTGATGGCCTGAAAGATCGAGGAGGGGCCGTAAGCCTCGCCAGCGTGAACGGTCTTCATCAGAAAATGCTGATGGGCGAATTCGAAGGCCTTGCGGTGGGCGTTGGCCGGCCAGCCTTTCTCCTCGCCGGCCAGGTCGAAACCGACCAGCGGGACGTTGCGGCGGTCGCGCAGCCCGACCAAGGCGCGGACCAACTCTTGCGACGCGATGGGATAGATCTGGGCCGGCGGTGTGTAGCGGTGACAGGCGACGAAATCCTTGAAGTAGGGCGAGAAGCTCGCACCGAATTTGCGCATCGCGCAGCCGATGATCCCGTAGTCGAAGGGCGGCTCCTCGCCGGCCGCGATCTTGGGCTGGGCATTGATCTCGCGCTTGGCCTTGGCCAGGCCCCGGTCCACCGCCAGGACGACCTCCTCGATGCTCAGCTTCTCCGAGGCGCAGAGCTGGGGGGCGAAGCGCGGCTCGATATAGCGGACGCCCTCGGCGAAGCAGTCGATCGCCAGCTCGTAGGCCACCCGTTCCAAGGATTCGGGGTCGCGCAGCACCGCGCAGGTGAATTTGAAGCCGTGGAGGTACTCGGTCAGATCGACATAATGCTCTTTGAACACCAGCTCGCGAAGGCCGGCGGGCTCGTAGGATGGCAACTCCAGCGCCTGGGCCTTGGCCAGCTCGATCAAGGTTTCGAGGCGAAGCGAACCGTCGAGGTGAACGTGGAGGTCGGTTTTGGGGATGGCCCGAAGGAATTCGGCGCTCCAGGAAGCTTTATTGGCCATGCCTCATTTTAGGCGGCGCCGGAAGCCGAGCACAAGCACGGAAAGCGCCAGGCCTAGATAAACAGTCCCGAGCGGCGTGACCGGGGCCGGCGAAAGCGAGCAGCCGCCGGAGCTCGGCGGCGGCGCGGCCGCGCCGCCGTTGCCCTGCAGGCGAATCACGATCGGCGCGCCTTCGGCGTTGCCGGCGACGGCGAGCGCGCCTTGCAGGGAACCGTTCTCCATCGGCGTGAAGTGGGCGCCGATACTGCAAGTGGACCCCGGCTTGATCGGAAGCAAAGAGCAGGTTTCGACCAAGCTGAAGCTCGCGGGATCGTCACCGCCCAACGTGATGGTTTTCACCCGCAGCTCGGAGGTCCCGACGTTGGTGAGGGTCAGGCTCTGCAGCTCGCTTTGGGCGTAGAGATCGGTGGCGGGGAAATCCAGCGATTGAGCCGAAAGCAGGACCTGGGTCGGGCTCGGCGAATCGGCTGTCGAAGGAATGAAGCTGCCGTCGATGCCCAAGCCTTCCAGGGGAATGAAATTGATCAATTGGCCTTGGGCGTCGATCAAGACCAGGGCCGAGGCATAATGGCCGAATTGCTCCGGCTTGAAGACGACCGAGAAACTGCAGCTTTGGCCGATGGGAAGGGGCTCGATGGTGCAGCTGTCCTCGACGATCTCGAAATGGGCCGCGTCGCCGACCCGGGCTTGGAAGCTTCCGATCTCGCCGGGCTGCAGGCTGACGCTGAGCGCGACCGAGGTCTCGCCGATGGCGGTTGCCGGGAAATTCAAAGCCGTTGGAACGAAGGTCGGTGGGGCCACGGTTTGGGCCCAAAGGCTGGTCCCCCCGCAGAGAAGGCACAGAACCGAAAAGACGCGTCGCAGAAGTTTCATGGCTTGTCCGGGGTCTATTGGAGGAGTGCTTTAACCTCTCTCTTTATAAAGAAGAATCGCGCGAAATCGAAGAAGATTTTGGGTGATTGGTAGGTTATTGATATTATTGAGGTTGTAGGTTAGCTATTTTCCGATGAGCGAAGCCAAGCATCGTTTTTTCCGGACTCTAACCGCCTTGGACCTCGCCGGCATTCTCATCTTTGCCTTGGAGGGAGGGATGGCCGCGATTCACGGCGGTCTCGATCTGCTCGGCTTGCTGGTTTTGGCTTTTGCCACCGCGCTGGGCGGAGGGATCGTTCGCGACCTCTTGATCGGCGCGGTTCCACCGGCCACCTTGCGCGATTGGCGCTACCCGGTGACCGCCTTCGTTGGAGGCATCGCCGTCTTTTTCCTCCACCGGCTCGCCGACGGGATTCCACCGAATCTCATGCTGGTGTTGGATGCCGTCGGCTTGGCCACTTTCGCGGTCGCCGGTGCCCAAAAGTCGCTCGACTACGGCATCCATCCTTTCATCGCCATTTTGATGGGCGGAGTGACCGCGGTCGGCGGCGGAGCGATCCGCGACATGATGTTGGTGGAGGTGCCGATGGTCCTTCGGTCGGAGGTTTACGCGACCGGCGCCCTGGCCGGCGCGGCGGTCGTCGTGCTGGGCTGGAAAATGAAATGGCCGGTGTTTTGGGCTTCGCTGCTCGGCGGCCTGACTTGCTTCGGTTTGCGGATACTCGCCGCCTCCCGCCATTGGAATTTGCCGAGAAGCTTTTAATCTTTTCAATCGAGCCTTTACAAGGCGCCGCCGCCGACCAATAATATCTCCATCCTGCCTTAGGGGTATGTGGAAAATCGATCATATTGGGGAGGTGTCGGATGCGGCACGCAGTCTCTCGTCTTGCCTTATTCTCGCTGGCGCTCTTCACCTTGGGCGGCGGCCCGGCCTTCGCCAAAAACAATTCATCCTTGCTCGACGGGGCTTTCACCGACGTCCCGCCCTCGGCCCAGCCGGAGGCCTTTTATTCGATCGTGGACGGCGGGCCCCTGCACATCAAGAGCAAGATCACCGGAGTGGAGTTCCACGTGCCGAACAAGATCTCCAGCGAGCCGGGCGGTCTCTCGCCGGTGCCGATCCCCATCCTGCGCGAGGCCAACGGCGTGAAGTATTGGTTCATCAGCGGCGAGCTCAGCATGTACGCCACCGACGAGCTGGGCCAGCGGCTGGCCATCGGCCCGATCGACGAGAATGGCGTGAACCACCGAAACGAGGAATTTTGCTCGCCTTGCGAAGGCGAATGCATTGAGCCTCCCGAATTCGGCGCTTTCGATCCGGCACTCTGCTGCGAGCCGGGCCAGCCGGCTTCCCATCCGCGGGCCGGCCAGCCGGGCGCTTTCTTCGGGCTCAAGATTCCGATCGATTTCAACGGCGGCTTGATCCAAGCCCAGCCCGCCAGCGGTGACGGCGGCACGACTTATCCGGCCGCGGCGCTGCTTTGGCACGCCGTCGACATCGGGACGCTCCTGGAAAGGGGCTATGCCGTGGTTTCCTATGCACCCGGCGGAACGGTCCGGCAGAAGGTCCAGGAGAGCGGGCCGCCCATCGTCGACACCAATCCCTACAGCGGGAGCGGCATTTTCTTCGAGGAGATTTGGCCGAGCGGCGAGGAGTTCGCCGGCCTGAAATCTTATTACCGGGTCGCGCTCGCGAATCGCGAAACCGGCGAGGAAACCACTTTGGACAACGGCTATTCCCTGCCTCTCGCGGTGGGAGGCGAGGAATTCTCGGTCGGCTTCGGCTGCAACAACTTCTTTTACGGCGGTCTCCAGAAATGGAATCCCGAAGGAATGTCCGACATCGTGGTCTTCGCCAAGAACCTGGTGAAGAAAGTGATGAAGCGCTCGGTCGATTGGGCGGCTTTCGTCGCTTGGTCGGGTTCGGGCATGCCGGCCATCCAAATCGCTTCCAGCACCCGCGGCGGCGCCTTCCAGGTTCCGCAAGGCAGCGGATCGCAGGCCGGCGGCGGCAATTACAACACTTGGGGCCAGCCCGAATCCGGCCTGCGTTACCATGCTTTCGTCTCCTACGCCGGCGTGGACGATTCCCAGGACTACATCGACTCCTTCGGCAATCCGGCCACCGTGAATCCGGACTTTCCGATCTCGGCGCCTTTCGTCTGGTTCGTGCCCGAGTATGACCGAACCTTGCCGCAAAGCGCCGCTTACCGTTATGCCAACGAGGTCTGGCGGAAGCTGGCGGCATTGGGCAAGGGAGAGAGGATCAACGACTTCATCCGTATTTATTCTTTGCCCAAGGCCACCCATATCGGCCGCGGCCAGCTTTTCGCGGGCTATGACAGCCGCTCGCGCAAGGGCGGAGGGCTCTGGTTCGAGTACGAGGACATCCTGCCCAATCCGGGGGCGATCAACGAAGATCGCCGCGGGATGCGGGTCTCCAACGGCCAAGTCGAATATTTCGGCGCCAACCCTTACAGCGACGGCTGGGACTACGGCTTGCAGGGCATCGCCAAGCTGCCCCGGGATACGGCGCTCTGGCTGCAGACTTTCGAGAACCTGCGGGCTTACTCGAAGCGCGGCATTCCCTTGCCGGTGAGCCGGGTCGACGCCGGCTTATTCTCGAATCCCGACGCCATCGGCACCGATGTGCAGCGCCCCAACTACGTCCAGGTTCCCTTCTTCGAGGGATCCTTCGAGGAATTCCTGGCCTACGCCGACGAGCTTTCCCATTCGATCCTCGAGGACACCGGCGTGCCGCCTTCGCCCGATTTCCGCCCGCCTTACAGTCCTTCCTACCATTTCACCGCGACCGAGGTCGCCGAGCTGAAGAGCTTCGCCGCCGAAAATCCGCTTCGGCGTTCGATCCAGCCCTTGTTGTTGCCGGACGTCGCGGTTCCGACCGGCGGGCCGGGATTCTATGACGGCGATCTGGTCCTGCAACGCTTCCTGAGCCCTTCCGAGTTCAAGGCTCTTTATGGAAGCCATGCCGGCTACGTGGCGGCGTTCACGGTGGCCAGCCTGCAGAGGATCCTGGAGCGCTTGTGGGAGCCGAAGTTGGCGGCTCGCGAGATCGTCGAGGCCATCGCCCAGCCGGTTCCGCTGGCGTCCGGCGACAAAGCTTTGGCCCCCAGTGCCTTCCGAGCCATGGCCTTGCAAGTGGGGGAGGCCGAACCAGCGCCGAGCCCCCAGCGGAGCGCGGCCGAGGCCGGTTGCGTCAATTCTTGGCGCTGCCGGTGAAGCGCCACCCAGCCTGTATTGGCGGGCCGAGCCATCCCGCCGCTTGACGGCTTGTCGGGCTGCCTTTACCATTGATTTTCTGGGAAGCCAGGAAACGGTTTAAGCACTCCAATCAAATAAGGGGGGGTAGGGCATGAAGCGGTTCCTCAGCCTGGGGGCAATTGTATTCTCATTGGGCCTGGTCGGCCCGGTTCACTCGGCATCTTTCCTCGTCACTCCAAACGGCGATAACGATTGCGGCGACAACGAATGCAACTTCCAAAGCGCGCTCGACGCCTCCGAAGCCAATGGCCAGGCCGACAGCATCATCCTGGAGGCCGGCAATTACGACGCTTCGAACGGTTTCGCTTTTTTTGGAACCGACAATCTTTCCGTAGATATCAGCGGTGCGGGGCCCTCCCAAACCGTGCTGGTCGGCAATGGTACCAACCCGGTCCTTTCCTTGGACTTGACCGGTGCGGCCGTCGATGCCTCGGCTGATTTGACTATCACCGGAATCCGTTTCGAGAACGGAAGGAACTCGACCACCGGCGGCGGCTTGGCGGTCTATACCAACGACGCCGACCTCAAGGTCGACAATTGCGAATTTTTCAACAACCAAACCGATGCGACGGCGGCTTCGGCCAATGACATCGGCGGCGGTGGCTTGGCTTTCAACGGCCTCGATCAGGGTTCGGGCATCTTGGTGAACAGCCATTTTGAAGGCAATACCGCGCCCGAGTCGGCCGGTGCCGGCGCTTTGCTCTTCTCGGTCAACGGCAACGTTTCGGTGGGCGGTAACACCTTCGTTGGCAATTCGGCCCTGGATATTTTCGGCGGAACGGTTGGGCTCGGCGGCGGCTTAGCCGCGGTCTCAGTCATCGGCGAGGTCAAGGTCAGCCGGAATACTTTTCGGGATAACGAAGCCGGTGCCGGCGCTGGAGCGGTCGTGGTCGCCGTCTATGGATTTGGCACCGTCGACAATAACCTGGTGATTAGGAATATCGCGATTGCGCCTTCCGGCATGGAAAGCTTTGGCGGTGGCTTGGGCTCTATTTCCGTATTCTCCGAAATGTCGGTCACCAACAATACCATCGTCGACAATCGGGCGGTCAATGGGAGCGGCGGCGGCTTGTATATCGTCGGCGACGCGGTCGCCAAACAAGTAGTCTCCAACAACATCATTTGGGACAATAGCGCCGATGGCCCCGATTGCAGCTCCAGTTCCTGCAATGATGTGTATATTTCCGACCTTTTGTCGAGCACCGGGACCGAAGGCGCCACGATCCAATTCAACAACAACGATTTTTCGGATTTCGCCGCGGCTTGCGATCCGCTGCAAGGCTGCACGCCCCATCGCGACATTTCGCCGGCGACGAATCTCAACGTCGATCCGCTCTTCGTGAACGCCTCGCTGCTGAACTTCAACCTCAGTGCAGCCTCGCCCCTGATCGACAAAGGCTCGGCCACTGCCCCGGGCCTCGGCGAGGTCGATTTGGACGGCGGTTTCCGGGTTCTTGGCACCGCTCCGGACATGGGCGCCTTGGAATCGCCCTTCACGGCCGGCGGCGGGCCGGTTCCGACACCGACCGCTTCACCGGGGACTGAAAATTGCGCCAACAACGTCGACGACGACGGCGACACCTTGATCGACTGCCTGGATCCGGATTGCGCCGGCGCCGCGGCCTGCCAGGACCCGCCGGCGCCTCCGCCGGCCGACGACCGGGAGAACTGCGGCAATAACATCGATGACGACGGCAACGGGCTGACCGATTGCGCCGACCCGATTTGCGTCGGGGCGGTGGCCTGTCCGGCGGAGTCCGACGATGGCGGCTCCGGTGGCAACGATGACGGCAGTGGCGGCAATACGGTCACGGCCAGCGGTTGCGCCTTGGCCAAGGTGGAAAGCGCCCCGACTTCGGCGCTCTATTTCCTCCTGCCGCTCTCCTTGGCGCTGATTCTGAGGAGGAGGGGCTTGCCGGCCTCCTTCAACCGTGAGCCTCGGCGATTTCCTTGACGGGCTGATATTGCTTGAGGCCGGAGATCGGCTTCTTGACCGCGATGACTCCCGGCGAGAGGTGGAGTGCCCACCAATCCTTGGCCGCCACTTGATTCCAAGGTTTGGCGAAGGGTAGCGCCTTGAGGGCCTCGATCAGGTCGGCCGGGTTTTGGAAGCGGTCGCGTGGGTTCTTCTCCAAGCACTTCATGATGATTCCATCCATCTCGGGAAGGATCGCCAGCTCGGTGACCTCGGAGGGCCGCTTGGGGATCGTCTTGACGTGGTCGACCAGGAGATCGACGCTGTCGGAGTCGGCGAAGGGCGGATGGCCGGTGAGGGCCCAGTAGCCGACCGCGCCGAGCATGTAGAGATCGGTGCGGCCATCGACCCCGGCTTTGCTCTGGATCAGCTCCGGAGCGCTGTAGCGGGGCGTTCCCATGAAGGCGCCGGCTTGGGTTAGGGCCGCTTCCTCGGGCTTGCGGAATTCCTTGGCCAAGCCGAAGTCCAACACCTTGACGAAGTCGTAAAGGCCCCCGCGTTGGGTGACGAAGATATTGGAGGGCTTGATGTCGCGGTGAATGATTCCCTTCTCGTGGGCCTCGATCAGCGAGCCGCAGACCTGGTTCAAGAGGTAAGCCACTCGGGGCGAGGGCAGGGGACCGAACTTTTCGACCAGCTTCTGCAAGTCCAGGCCTTCGAGCATCTCCATCGCGTAGTAGAAGGTGCGGTCGGCGCAATGGCCGTAGTCGAAGATCGTGATCGTGTTGGGATGGGTGAGCGAGGCGCTGAGCTTCACCTCCTTTTCGAAGCGGGCCAGGGCCGTTCCGGCGTTTTCGCCTTTCGGGACCATGACCTTGATCGCGGTCGGCCGCGTCAGGAAAGCATGGGAGGCCTCGAAGACGACGCCCATTCCGCCGCGCCCGATCTCGCTCTTGAGGATGTAGTTCCCCAAACGGCGGGCCCGGCTCAAATCGAAGCGGAAATTGTAGAGGATCTTGGTGATCATGATCGAGATGCCCGAGAGGATGAGGACATCGATGGTCTGAGCGATGGCGGCATTGCGAAAAATCTGGAAGCCGCCGGCCGCCTGCCAAATCTGCTGAATGGCCGGAATGTAGCGATAGGCCAGGATTTGGCCCAGCGGAAAACTCAAGATGGCCATCGATCCGGCCCAAATCTGGACCCAGACCGGGACCGGCACGAAGGCGGCATGGGCGAAAAGCAGCATGGCGTAGGGATAAACCCCGGGCAAACGGGGCGAGAAAACCGCGAAGCTGAACGTCACCATCAGGATGTTGAAGGTGACGACCGCCAAATCGAGGAGCTGCAAGGCGCGGCTCGACCAATTCCGAGCGTGAATGACGAGGACGCCGAGCAGGAAGGAAGCCGCGTGGGCCAGGAACTGCAAGTCATAGTAAGGAGCGAAGGGACTCCAGTCGATGTTTCCGTGGCGCCGAAAAACGTAGCGGTCGACGAGGTAAACGGTCAGGGAGGTGACGAAGCCGATCCAAAAGAAGAGCAAGAGGCGGCCGCGCAGGACCCCCGCCGGCACCGTCGATGGACTGCTCCCTCTCGTGGGTTGAAGGTATTTCATCAAATCGCCCCTTGGAATTCGGGAATTATTCCAAATATCGCGCCAAATGTCGATTGCAGCGTCCCGATCCGTCGTTAGGGTGGAAGGAGGTTCCCATGTGCCCGGCTTGCTTGGCCACGGCCGCCTGGGTGGCCGCCGGAGCGGCCTCGACCGGAGGTCTGGCCGCCTACTTGATCCGGAAATTCCGACGAAAGCCTTAAGCTCGAGGGGCGTCGGCGCCCGCAAAGCGCTTGCGCCGCCTGGTGGCTCTATGCGAATCCTGCGTCATGCTGACGCAGGCCAAGGAGACTCTGGACCGGGTTTATCGGGAGGAATACGGCCGGATCATCGCGACCTTGATCCGCCTTTCCGGTTCCTTCGACCTGGCCGAGGAGTCCTTGCAGGAGGCATTTGTCTCGGCGGCCGACGCTTGGGGCCGGGAAGGCGTTCCGCGCAATCCCGGGGCCTGGCTGACGCGGGTCGGCCATCGCAAGCTGATCGACGCGGTCCGCCGGCAAAAGACCCGCAGCGATAAGCAGGGCGAGCTCAAGTATGAAGCCGAGAGCTCCCAAAACGACGAGGAATCTCCCTGGGAGGAGAATTTGGACTATCCCGACGACCGCCTGCGCCTGATCTTCACCTGCTGTCATCCTTCGCTGAGCAACGACGCTCAGGTCGCCTTGACCCTGCGCACCTTGGGCGGCCTCAGCACCGCCGAGATCGCCCGGGCCTTTTTGGTCCCCGAGATCACTTTGGCTCAACGCTTGGTTCGGGCCAAAAACAAGATCCGGGTGGCGAATATCGCTTATCAAGTGCCGCCGCTTGAAATTTTGCCGGAGCGTTTGGCGGCGGTGCAGACCGTCCTCTACCTTATCTTTAACGAGGGCTACACGGCCACCGCCGGCGACAGCTTGATCCGGAAAGATCTTTGCGCCGAGTCGATCCGCCTGGGACGCTTGCTCTGCCAGCTTCTGCCCGAGGAGCCGGAAAATCTGGGTTTGCTGGCTTTGATGCTGCTCCAAGATTCGCGGCGCGAAGCAAGGCTCAATGATCGAGGCGAGCTCGTGACTTTGGAGGAGCAAGACCGCTCGCGTTGGGATCGCCAGGCGATTGAGGAGGGCCTGTCCTGTCTGAACCAAGCTCTCGCCCAGCGCCGGGCCGGACCCTACCAATTGCAGGCCGCCATCGCTTCCTTGCACGCCCGAGCCAAATCTCCCGCCGAAACCGATTGGGCGCAAATCGCCGGCCTCTACGGGCAGCTCTTCCGTATCAATCCCTCGCCGATCATTGCCCTGAACCAAGCGGTCGCGGTGGCGATGAGCGAGGGGCTGGAGCGAGGCTTGGCCTTGGTCGAAGAAGCCGGGGCCTCGGGCCGCTTGGACAAGTATCCCCTGTTCCATTCGGCGCGGGCCGATTTGCTGCGCCGGCTCGGACGCGGTGAAGAGGCCGCCGCCGCTTATCGCCAAGCCATGGGCCTGACCGAAAACCAAGTCGAGCGGCAGTACCTGCAGCGCCGGCTCGAAGAGGTCGGCGCTTCCTCCTAGGCTTTAGCCGTCAACCAAGACCTTGAATCCGCCGTAGACCATCCGCTTGCAATCGAAGGGCATCTTGTTGGGATCCATCGAACCGGCGAGCCGGGGATCTTTCATGACCTTGGCGTTGACCTTGTCTCGATGGGCCCGGGATTTGTAAACGATGTAGGCGAAGACCACGGTTTCGCCGGGCTTGGTCTTGAAAGCCTTGGGGAAGGGAACTCCGAACTTCACGTTGAGGTCGTCGCCGACGCATTCCTTGTAATCGAGGGCGCCGTGGTCCTTCCACACTTTGGCGGCGATTTTGGCCATGCGGGCATAGGCTTTGATGTTTTTCTTGGGAACGCCCAAGACGAATCCGTCGACGTATTTCATATGTTTCTCCCTTCGGCGATCGACTTCAAGTCGGCCAAGCCTTTGTCGAATTGATCGCCGATCATTTTGTCCATGTTCATGAAAAGTCCCATCGCCTTGGCGATGAAGTTGTTCTTGCCGCTCACGCTCCAGCTGACCGTGGTCTTCTCGCCCTCGGGCTTGAAGGTGAATTCGGCCAGGCTGGTGCCGGCCATGGGCTTGTAGAAATCGAGCTGGATCCGAATCCGCTCGTTGGGCCGGCTCTCGAGAATGGTCATTTTTCCTTCGCCGACTTGGCTGTTGCCGACCCAACTGTAGACGGCTCCGGTGCCGGCGGCCGGACCCTCGTAGCCGACCTTCATCGCGGGGTCGAGCTTGCCCCAAGGATTCCAAACCGCCCAGCGGTGTAAATCGTTCACTTGGGCGAAGACCGCCTCGGGCGGCGCCGCGACGCTGATGCTCCGGGTCACCTGGAAGGTGGCGGGGCGGGTGGCGACGATGATGACGAAGAGGGCCAAGATCACGGCGAGGCCGAGCAGTGTTTTCTTCAGCATGACGGCTCCTTTAATAGTTGATTTCCATGACCGGTCGGACCTCGATGGTGCCGAGCCGGCCCGGAGGCACTTGGGAGGCGATCTCGATGGCCTCGTCGAGGTCCTTGGCCTCGATCAGGCAATAACCGCCGAGCTGCTCCCGGGTTTCGGCGAAAGGCCCGTCGGTGACCAAGCGCTTGCCTTCCTTGGTCCTAACGCTGGTGGCGGTGGAAGTCGGGTGGAGCCGGTCCGAAGCCAAAAAATGGCCCTGGGCCTTGAGCTGGTCGGTGAATCGGGTGCAATCGGCCATGATTTGCGTTTCCTGCTCGGGGGCCAAGGCTTGTTCGTCGAAGTAAATCAGGAGCATGTATTTCATGGCTTACCTTTCTCGGCATGAGGCTTCATCGCTACGACGGGCGAAGGGAAAAAATTCGACATCGGGGAGGCAAAATATCATAGTCCGGTGAAATGATGATAAAAAACTTCCGGCCCGTGGCGGCATTCTTCTTTTTGATTTCGCTATTTTCGGTTCCGGTTTCCGCGGAGACGGTTAAGGGCCAGTCCGGCCTCCTCCTGCCTTCGCAACAGGAGCTGCTGAAGCAGGTCGTCGGCAAGACCCCCCGGAAATACTTGGGGCAGATGGACCTTTCCGATCCGGGTCCGGTTTCGGTGGAGGGGAATTTCAGCTATTTGGAGTTCAGCGGCGACGTCCGCGGCCGAATCCTCCTATTGAGCCTGGACACCGGAGTCCTGGCTTATCTTCAAACCAAGCCGACGGTCAAGCTGTTGGACCTGGTCGGCATCGCCCAAGACCGGCATGTGTCCTTTTCGCCCGAAACCGGCCTCTATTCCAACGGCCGGGGCGAGTTGCTCTTTTGGACGAGCCATTCCCATCACAATGCCGGCGAGTCCTACCAGATCTATAATCTCCTTTTGGCCGGCGCCGAGCGGATCGAGCTAGTTTACGATGGTCCTTTCCTCTACAGCTTCTTGCTTTACGACTCCGATTGCCGGGTCGCCCAAAGCCTGGCGCCGGTGCCGGAGGCTTCGGCCGGAGCCGAAGGGTTTCCCAAATTGGCGATGAGAGTGCGGCAGGAGAAGCTTTGCTCCAAAAGCGGGAAGGAAGTCCGGCGCGGCGAGCGGCGCTTCGAAGCCGCTTTGACTTGGGATCCGGCGCGGCGACAATATATGGGCGGCTCCAAGGAGCTATTCCGGCTCAACCACTGCCGGATTGAGGGAAAGGGGAAGTGCGAATGAAAGTGGAGGCGGTCCCATGTCGAAGCGCCTGACTTTTTGGATTTCGCTCCTGACCAGCTTTGGCTTGATGCTGACCGGTCTACTCTATCTCTTCGGCCTACTCGTTGCCCTCAACGGCGTTCCGG
Source organism: bacterium (assembly GCA_035281585.1). Lineage (NCBI taxonomy): Bacteria > bacterium. The sequence goes on along the minus strand of DATEDP010000071.1, from coordinate 303 downwards.
AAAAACAAGGGATGGTGGCAATCGGCCTTTGGCTGATCTTGCATTTGGGAATCTTGCTGGCCTCGGCTTTTTTGGCGCTGCGCTTGGCGCGGCTTCTGATCACGAAAGCGGCTTGGGGCTCCGGGTTGACCCTTTGTTTGTCAGTCTTCGCCGCGGTCCTGCTCGGCGCCGGCGCCTCGTTTTTCGCGGCTCTGCTCTCGATTCTGCTGGCGGGAATCCGGTAACTCGATTTTTAAATCTTCAGGAGGACCACAGGTCCTTCCTCATTGCCAATGCGGTTTTCTTTAATAAATCGGAAGATGG
>DATEDP010000070.1 GCA_035281585.1 bacterium | reverse complement strand
CTTTGACCCTTCGGTTGATCGATATCCTGTCCAATGCCAAAGACGAGGAGTGGGAAGCCTTGTCTCCCATGGCGCTTCGACTCGGGCTGGTGAATGAAAAGAAAGAGCTCGTCGTCGGCTCTTACCGTGACTTTGCGGCCGAGCAGTGGAAGAAGCTCCATCCTGGTCAGGAGCCGGCGCTTTCTTTTGAGGAGCGGCCGAAACCGGCGCTTGCCCCGCCTCCCCCTGGCCCTTCGAAAGCCGACATCATTAAAGGGATTATGAAATCCAAGCCCTAGGAGGCGTGAGTATTTGTCGCCGTCTCCAAGGCTCCGGCGTACTCCTTCTTTAGCTCCGGGTCATTGAGCTTGAGCCACGCAATGGTGTCGGAAAGCGTCGCGATCGAATCGCGCGAGACGAAGCCCAAATCTTTTTCGGCGTAGAGCGAGCTCAAGCCCCAATGCTTCGAGGCCATCTCGAAGACCACCGGATCGGGCAAGATCGGATGCTTTTGCGGCGGCAGGACCTTGTCGAGCAGGCCCGAGACCTTGGCCAAGAGCGCGGCGACCGGGCCGGGCAGGGCGACCTTGGGCGGCGCGACCCCGCCAATGGCGGCAACGGTTTTGAAGAAGCGGTCGATCGGATAGGTCGTTCCGCAGAAATGGTAGACCGGCTTGGGATTCGCGATCTTCATCGCCCGGATCATCGCCCGGCTGACGTCGCGGATGTCGACGAAGTGGATGCCGCCGTTGACGATGAAGGGCAGCTTGCCCCGCAGCAGCCGCGAGATGTGGGCGGTGGCCCGGCCGCGGTGGTCGCCGGGGCCGAGCAGGACCGGCGGCCTTAAGATCACCAGCTCGACGCCGAGCTTCTCGGCCAGGGCCCGGCCCTGGCGCTCGGCCGCGATCTTGGACGCGTAGTAGGGCCAGCTTCCGACGGTCTCTTCCTGGAAAGGCGCCAGCTCATCGGCCTTGGCCTTGGGATCGGCGAAGCAGCCGACGGTGCCCGAGGTCGAGACGAAGAGCACCCGGCATTTGAAATGGCGGCCCACTCGGATCATCGAGGCCAAGCCCTCGACGTTGGTGTGAAACATTTCCTCGGGAGCCTTGCGGGTGTGCTGGATCACGGCCGCCAAATGGTAGACGCCGGCCAGGCCCTTCAAGCGCTTATCGCCGATCCAGGCTTGAGCCTCGGTGACCGAGCCTTCGATCAGCTCCACGCCCTTGAGCTTGGCCGTCCAATCCTGTTTCTTCCAGCTGGCCTTGTCGCGGACCAAGGCGATCGGCTGAATCGCCGGATCGTCCAACAATAATTGGAGAAGGTGCCGGCCGACGAAGCCGGTGGCGCCGGTGACGAGGTAGGGAGTCTTTTGCATGGAGCTCCTATTTCCCTCCCCTTTGTAAGGGGAGGGTTAGGGAGGGGTAGAGAGTTGGCAAAGCCATTAACTTTGGCATCTCTGCCGACTCTCTACCTCCCCCTGCCCCCTCCTTACAAAGGAGGGGGAAATTCTTAACCGGCCACGGCCAGCCCGGTGGACTTTTCGGGCCAACGACAGGCCTCGCGATAGCGATTCAACTCGGCGGCGTTAGGCCCCCAAGCCCATTCGCCGCCGGGAGTCTTTGCCAAAACTTGACGTTGAGCGAGATCTTCGAGGCAATCTTCGAGATGGGGCAGATGGGCGTCGGGAATTTCCTTGAGCAGGGTCCCGGCCGAGCCGAGCTTGAGCTCGGGGCCTTGGCGGCTGAGCCAGTCGGCGGCGGCGAAGTAATCGCGGCAGACGCCCTCGAAAAGGCCGAAGACGATGAGTTGGACCACTTCCTCGGCCAGTGCCTCGGGCTTGGGAACGCGCTGGGCGAAGCCGCCGAAATCGTTGCGCGCCACATGATGTCGCACCGCCGGGTTTTCCGGCAGCAGGGCCAAAGCCTCGGCGAAGAAATGATGGGACCATTGATAGTTCAAGGTCGGCAGCAGCGAAGTCGGAATCCGATCCTCGCGCTTGAGCGGGCTCTCCAAAACTTGAGCGCTGCGGGCCTCGAGCCGAGCCCTCAGCTCAGAGACCTCGAAGCCGACCGGCTCTTGCCGCTCGGCAAAAGCCCGCAAGTGATGGTCGGTCGCAACCAAGCCTTGCTGGAGCTGAGCCATGGCCGCGGCGCCGATCAAGTTCAGATCGCTGTGGCGGTTCAAGGCGATGGGGCGGCCGCAGGCGACGTGGATCCGGCCGAGCCGAATCTCGCCGCGAACCACCCGCAGCAGCCAAGCGAGCAGGGCGCCGAGCCGCATCTTGGGCTTGGTCTCGCCGGCCAGCTCGCGCCCGAAGGTCGCCTCCTCGGGAACCCGGTCGTAGCTGATCGAAACCGGCAAGAGCGTGCAGGCCTGGCCGGTCGCTTGGAGGCATTTCAAGATCCCGCGCCGCGGTGTCAAAGGTTGGCGCGAGCGGCTGCGGGTGCCTTCGATGAAAAACTCGAGAGCTTGGCGGCGCCGGACCAAGTCGTGGATCTGCCGGGTCAGCTCGGGGTTTTCCTTGCCCAGCCCGCGCTGCACGTAGAAAGCCTGGGTCTGCTTGATCAGGCGGCCGAGCAGCGGGATCTTGCCGAACTCCTGAGCCGCCGCGATGTGCGGGATCGGCACGCCCAGCTCGGGATAGGCGAAGAACAAGTAAGAGCAGAGGATGAAATCGAGGTAGCTGCGGTGGGTCGGGACGATCAGCAATAAAGTGTCGGCCGGGATGGTTTGGCGGGCCTGCTCGAAGGCGCCGCGGTCGAAGGTGATCGAATCGGCCGAGCGGCGCAGCACCTTGCGGGCCAGATAGGCCGCGCTGCGGATCGCCCAATTGCCTCGGGCCCGGCCGCGGGCCCAGCGGAGGTCCTTTTCCTCGGGCCGGTGGCGCCGGCCGGCGAAGACGACCTCGCTCTCTTTCTTATGCATCAAGTTGGTGTAAACCCCGCGGCAGACGTTCTCGATGTAGTCGTATTTGCGGAATTTGGGATCCGAGATCGGCATCGAGGAGCGGAAGTCGAAGCTGCAGTGGGTGAAATAGGGAAAGCCGGTGTTGAGATAGTGGAGCTGGCCGGTGAGGCGCTCGATCTGCTTGCGAGCCCTTTCCTTGCGCTTGAACTTAAACCACAGCGCCGCGGCCTTGCCCGGCCCCAGATGCCATTGCCAGTGGCGGAGCTTGAAGCGAAGGCTGTTCGGCCCGACATAGCGGAGGTGCGAGAAGCGGGCCACCGGGTAGCGCCGGAAATAGCCCTCGATGATCGCGATGTTCTCGCGGATGTTGCAGCTCTGATCCTTGCCGGCGACCGCGTGGACGATGCGGACCGAGCCGTCGGCCGGCAGCGGCTCGACCGCCGCCCGCAGGATGCAGTCGGCGACGACGTCGCAGGGCACGATGTCGAGCTTGGTGTCGTAGTCGGCCACCACCGCTCGCAAATAGCCGGCGCCGATCAGCGAGACGAAGCCGGCGAAGGCGGCCCGGCTGTCGATCCAGCCGGCGAAGGGCTGGCTCCAGCAGGCCGAGACGATGCTGGGGCGGACCAGGCTGAAGGGCAGTGTCCCGCGGTTCTCGAGCAGGAGGTGCTCGGCCAGGCACTTGGTCAGGGTGTAGGTGTTGGGGTGGCCGGTCTCCTTCAATAAAGCCTGGGTGTCGAAACGGCCGCTTAGGATCTGCTGGTAAATTTCACGGGCCGGCCGGGGTAGCGGCACCGGCTTCTCTTCGATCGGCCCATTGTTTTCACGATGGGGCGTGACGTAGGCGGTGGAGACACCGATCAGCCGCTCGAGCTGGGGGCAGGCCTTGGCGAACTCGAGGACGTTCAAGCTGCTGGCGATATTGGAGCGGGCCGCGACTTCCAGCGGCAGGTCGAACTCGACCGAGGCGGCGACGTTGAAGATATGGGTGAGTTCGGCGGTCATCTCGCCGCGGTCGCGCAGGCTCAAGGCGCAGCCGGTTTCGCTCAGCTCGCCGGCGACGACCGTCACTTTTTGCTCCCAGCCCCGGGGAAGCTTGGAGAAGCAAGGCGAGGCCGCCACTTCCTTTTCGAAGCGCTCCTGCGGCGAATGGCCCTTGCGGCCGGGCCGGATCAGGACATAGACCTTCTCGAGCCTCAGCTCCTCGGAGCGGCGGAGCAACTCTTCCAGCACCACTTTGCCGACGAAACCGGTGACGCCGGTGACCAATGCCTTCATGCCTTAACCTCGTTTCCTTTCCAGGGAAGCGGGGCTAAAGCCCCTTGCTACAGGGATAGATCCCGTAGCAAGGGGCTTTAGCCCCGCCGCTGTTTCGCCCAAACCTTGATTGTCGCTCCCGAAGACGTTTTGGGGGTCGAGGGCCCGCTTGGCGGCGCCGACCCAGGCCAGCATCGCCGGCGACTTGATCTTGGGCAGGAAGCGCTGGCGCAGCTTGCCGATGCCGTGGTGATGGGAGAGCGAGCCGCCCTGCTTGAGTATTTCCTCGCGGGCGAAAGTTTCGAGCTCGGCATAGACCTCGGAGGGATGCTCGACTCCCTTGTAGTAGTAGCCGAAGTAAAAATAGACGCAGACGCCGGTCTCGTAGACCTGGGTGACCCGGCAGGTGATGAAGGGCTTGCCGGGAAGGCCGCGCCGGGCGTATTCGGCGAAGAGATTCGCCTTCACCTTTTCGCAAAGCTCCTCGGCCTTGCTCCAGGGCACCGAAGTCTCGAAGGACTCGGCCAGGAAATAATGCTTCATCACGAAATCGCGGATGTAGGCGATGCCGAAGGTGAGCTGGTAGCCGCGCTTGCCGTTCTCGGCTCCGGCCTTCATTCCGCCCTGCTTCTTGGCCAGGGCGTAGACTTCCTTCTCCTGGGCCGCGACCTCCGACTTCCGGCCCTCGAAGACGATGGTGCAGGCGACCATCTTCTGCGGATCGAAGCCCTTGAGCTTGGTCACGAAGAATTTCTCGAGCTTGCTCTTCAAGGCCTTGAGCCCGGTCGCCTTGGGCTTCAGCGCCATGCTGAATTGGAATTGGAGATTGTCGACCAGTCGGATGCTGGCCGGAATCTTGTCGGTCTGGCTCAGTTGGTAGAGAAACTCGACGCCGTTGTGGAAGGTCGGAAAGAGGATCGAGCCGTAGCGCTGGACTTCGGGCAGCGGGAAGAGCTTCACCACCGCCGAGGTGACGATGCCGAGGCTGCCTTCGGAGCCGAAGAGCCAGAGCCGGGGATCGCTGCCCACCGATTCGCGGGGCTGGGCCGCGCTCCGCCGCAGGGTGCCGGCGGCGGTGACGACGCTCATGTCGAGGATGATGTCCTCGATGTTGCCGTACTTGTTCTTCTTCATTCCGCTGGCATGGGTGGCGATCCAGCCGCCCAAGGTCGAGAATTCGACCGAGTCGGGCTCATGGCCGAGGGTGAAGCCCTGGGCCTTGAGCTGTTCCTGGATATGGCGGCCGACCGCGCCGGCCTGGATGCAGGCCATGCGGTTGACCGGATCGACCCAGAGAATGCGGTTCATCCGCCGCATGTCGACCGAGACGATGAAGCGCTCTTCGCCTTCGGGGCAGCGCAGGGCTTCGGTCACCGAGGTGCCGCCGCCGAAAGGGATCACGCAGGCATCATGATTCGAGGCGGCCTGGACCAGGCGCTCGACCTGCTCCTCCTCGGTCGGAAAGACCACCAGGTCGGGAATGCGGCCGAGCTTGCCGTATTTGATCGCGAACATCTCTTCCTGAGTGTGGCCGTGGCCGTGGCGCAGGCGAATTTTGGGATCTTGGCTGAGCTGGTCTTCCTGGAGGAAGAGCCTGAGCTCGGCGAGCAGGGCCGGATGGTTCTTGGGAGCGGGAATCTCGGTCGGATAATGGGGCTGATGGATGTCGTCGGGTCGAATCGGAACTTCCATCACGTCGCTGACCCAAGGGAGCAGCGAGGGCAGCTCTTGGCCGGAGAGCGAGTAGCGATTTCCGGTCAGCTCGACACTGCCGTTGCCCTTGATTTGAAAGGCGGTGTCCCTAAAACCCCAGACGTCCAAGCTCTCTTCGTCGCGAAACGATTCCGACATGACGCCTCCTCATTCTTTAGTGGAGGCAGATAAGCCTGTTTCCGAGCGAAAAACAAGCTAAAATTAGACTGACATGTCAGTTTAAGTTGTGCAAAAAAAGCTTTGCTTTTTCAAGGATTTGCGCTTTTTAGGGTCCATGGGCCAGCATTTGGACAAAGAGCATCGGCGGCTCCAGCTGATGGAAGCCGCGCTGAGCGCCTTCGGCAAGAAGGGCTACCACGACACCCAGGTCTCGGACATCATCGCCCAGGCCAAGGTCGCCCGCGGCACCTTCTATCTCTACTTCGACGGCAAGCGCGAAATCTTCACCGCGATCATCGCCAAGATCTTCGGCGACTTGGCCCAGCAGATCCAGGCCCTGCCGCTCCATGCCGTCGAGGAAATTCCCCGCCAGATCCTGGGCAACCTTCGCCGGGTCACCGCCTTGCTGCTCAAAAATCCGCTCTACATCAAATTGGTGTTCAGCGACGCGGTCGGCTTGGACTCGGAGTTCGACACCCAGATCCGCCAATTTTACGAGTTGATCCTCGACTACCTGCGCCGCGGCTTGAAGCAGGGCCAGAAGATGGGCTTCGTCCGCGAGGCCGATGTGCACGTCCTGGCGGTCGGCGTTTTGGGCAGCATCAAGGAAGTTTTCTACCAATACGTCCTGGGCACCGACCGGCCCAGCGCGGCCGAGATCGAGCGCGAGATCTACACCTTCGTCATCAACGGCATCATCAGCCCGGCGCTGCGGCCCCATGTGCAGAACATCCTGAAGACCCTCGATGAAGAGAGCGTGGCCAAGGTAGTCGGCAAGAAGTAGCCAAAATTCCCCCCCCTTTGAAAAAGGGGGGGCAGGGGGGATTTGAAGCGGCGGCTTGTATTCAGAAATACCGTTTTCAATGCTCGACGGCTTTTAAATCCCCCTTCCCCCCTTTTTCAAAGGGGGGTATCCTTTCCCTTGATTGCCGCCTAAATCGCGGCCATCCCAGCTCATGAAGAAGATCCAAGATTTTCGCCTACCCTACGAGCCCGCCCCCGACCTCCGCGCGGCGGTGGCGGATCGACTCGGTCTCGATCCCGGTCAAATCCAGCAGATCCGCGTCTTGAAGCGCAGCCTCGACGCCCGCCAGCGCGGGCGTTTGGCCTGGGTCTATTCGCTGGAAATCTATTTTGCCGGCGAAGAGCCCGAAAAAAGCTTCGAGCCCTTTCCCCGATTCGACTGGCGGGACCCGCCACCGCTCATCCTCGGCGCCGGCCCGGCCGGGCTCTTCGCGGCTTGGACCTTCCTGGCCCACGGCATCAAGCCCATCCTCTTCGAGCGCGGCGAGCGGACCCATGGCCGGATGCTCAAGATCAGCCGCTATTGGCGGAAGGGCGAGCTCGATCCCGACAGCAATGTCTGCAACGGCGAGGGCGGAGCCGGGACCTTCAGCGACGGCAAGCTCATCACCCGGATCAAGAGCCCGCTGATCCCGCGAGTGATGCAGGCCTTGGTCGATTACGGCGCGCCGTCCGAGATTTCCTATGTCTACAATCCCCACGTCGGCAGCAATTTGATCCGCGAGGTCATCAAGCGGATGAGCGATGACCTGATCGCCCGCGGCGCCGAGCTGCGCTTCGGGAACCGGGTCGAGGCGCTCGAATTGGAAGGGGGGCGGGTGCGGGGCGTTCGCCTCGGCGACGGCTCGATCGTCGATGGAGCCGGGCTCATCCTTGCCTGCGGCCACAGCGCCGGCGATTTCTTCCTCCGGCTCCGCGAGCAAGGGGTCGGCTTCGAGCCCAAGCCCTTCGCCTTGGGTTTGCGGATCGAGCATCCTCAGCGCGCCATCGACCGCTGGCAATACGGCGAGCATTGCGACTTGCCGGGCCTGGAAACCGCCCAATACAAATGGCAAAGCCAGGGGATCGAGGCCCAGCTCGGCGTTTACACCTTTTGCATGTGTCCCGGCGGCTACGTGATCTCGAGCTCGACCGATCCGAGCGGCATCGTGGTCAACGGCATGAGCAACTACCACCGCAATTCGCCCTGGGCCAACGCGGCGGTGGTTTGCACGGTTCCGGCCGAGAAAGTGCCGGGAGAAGAAGTCTTTCGGCTGAAGGATTTTCAGGCCGCGATCGAGCGCCGGGTCTTCGAAGCCAGCCGGAGCCGGGGTGAGGAGCGGAGAATTCCGGCTCAGCATTTGGGCGATTTCATGGCTGGCCGCGAAGGCAAGATCTCGGTGAGATCAAGCTGCCCCTCGGGGGTGGTCGCCGCCGACCTCTCCAAGCTCTTGCCCGATTGGATCGTCGCCTCGCTGCGCCGCGGTTTTCAGGATTTGGAGAGCCGCCGCCCCGGCTTCGCTCAGGCCGAGGCCCTGCTTCACGCGGTGGAATCGCGGACTTCTTCGCCCCTGCGCATTCCGCGGGACCCCGAGACGATGGAGTCCCTCACCGTGAAGGACCTGTTTCCCTGCGGCGAAGGGCCGGGATACGCCGGCGGGATCACCAGCGCGGCGGTGGATGGGATGAAGGCGGCTCTAGCCTGGATAAAGAAAAACTGTAGAAAGGGGCTTTAGCCCCGTTTTGCGCGTTGGAGAGAAAGAAGAGCGGGCCTAAAGGCCCTTGCTACCTTGGTAAATTAGCGGCCGAGCGCTTTGTCGTACTCTTTGAGCAGCTCGCGGCCACCCTCGAGCAAGATGACCAGGTGGTCTTGCATGGCCTCGTCGAAACCGCGGGATTCGAGCAGCTCGTAAATCTCGACCGATTCGACCGCGACGTTCTTCTGATGGAGGAGGATCAAGAATTTGAAGAACTTGGCGTCGTCCTTGGGATCGGGCACCAGTTTATTGGCGCTAGTCAGATAATCTTCGAAGGCGGATTGAATCTCCGCGGGAGCCTGTTTCAACATAGGGGACCATGTAATCACGCCGGGCCCTTCGGTTCAATCATTTTATTCAGCTTTTTCAAAAGGTTTCGGCGGTGGACGGCCCTCCGGCCAGGTGCCGCGGATCATGCCGCCCAGCGCGGTGAATCCGGGCCCGCGGGCCCAAGGAAAACGCAAGCGCTCGACGTGACGATGGGGCTCGACGGTGTCGAAGCGAATTCCCCACAGCGGTTGAGTGCCATTGGCCAGGGCCGAGAACCGGAGGTCGGCGAGCTCCCAGGGCTGCTGTTTCAAGATGGCGGTGTAGCCCTCGGCGAACCACTCGAAGGTTTCCAAATCCTGTTGCAAAAGGCTGCCCGGCGGTGGCGCCGGATTCAATTGAGCCGGGTCGAGGCGGGGCAGGGATCCGCCTTCCCAATAGAGCTTGCCGGCGGCACCGATGCGGAGAGCGTCGACATAAAGACGGCCGTCGCTCCGGTAGACCGAGCGCCAGACCAGCAGGTTGGCGAAGGTCGGCATGGCTCGGCCCTCGACGGCTCGATGGCCCCGGGCGATGGCGATGTCTTTTTGAAATTGGAGGGCCCGATGATGCTGCCAGGCGCCGAGGCCCATATAGGCGGTCGAGAGAATCAGGGCGAGGAGGGCCGGCCGGCCCCGGCGGAGGGCCGCGGCATAGATGACTCCCGCGATGAGGATCGCCGTGTAGATCGGATCGATGATCGAGATGAAGTCCCAGGAAATCCGGCGATGGGAGAAGGGCCAGAAGAGCAGGGTGCCGTAGGTCGTGCAGGCGTCGAGGAGGCCGTGGGTGGCGAAGCCGGCGATGGCCGCCAACATCAGGTCGCGCAGCCGGTGGCGGCGGCCGAGCAGCAGCCAGATCAAGAGACCGACCGCGGCGCCGCCGAAAGGGATGAAGGCCAGGCTGTGAGTGAAGCTGCGGTGATAAACCAGGAAGAGCAGCGGATCGGCGTTGGAGCGGATGAAGACGTCGAGGTCCGGCGCCATTCCGCCCAAGATGCCGGCCCAAGTGATCGCGGGACTGACCCGGCGGTAAAAGATGGCTTGCGCGGCGGCTCCGCCGAGGGCACCTTGAGTGATAGGATCCATGGCCGAAATCAGCATCCATCACTCGCTGGGCGATCTCAAGCGCGAAGATTGGGACGCGCTGGAAAGCGGAGATTTTCCCTTCGCGTCCTACGATTATTTGTCGGCGATGGAGCGGACCGGCTGCGTCGGCGAGGCGGCGGGATGGATTCCGCTCTATCTGACGATCCGCGAGGGCTCGCGGCTTTCGGCCGCAACCTATCTATATATCAAGACTAACAGCGACGGCGAATTCATTTTCGATTTCGCCTGGGCTCGGGCCTACCACCGGAACGGCTTGGCTTATTACCCGAAGCTGCTGTCGGCCAGCCCCTTCACCCCGGTCACCGGTCCCAAGCTGTTGATCCACCCCCAGGCCGAAAGGGCCGAGCTCGCCCCGGCCTTGATCGCGGCCGCGCTCGATGAAAATCGACGGATTGGGGGGAGCGGTGTCCACTTCCTTTATCTCAGCCCCGAGGAGATCACCGACTTCGAGCGGGCCGGCGCGATGATTCGCCGGGGCTATCAGTTTCGCTGGCGCAACCGGGGCTACCGGAGCTTCGAGGATTTTCTCCAGGCCTTGAAGCGAAAGCGCCGGCTCCAAATCGCCCGCGAGCGCCGGCGAGTCGCCGAGCTGCCGCTGGAGATCGTCACCTTGAGCGGCGGGGAGATCGGCGCCGAGGAAGTCGCCGCGATGCACGATTTCTATGCGGTGACCTTCCACAAGAAATTTTGCACGCCCTATTTGAACCGGGAATTCTTCGAGGAAGTCCATGGCCGGATGCGCGACAACTTGGTCTTCGCCATGGCCCGGGAGGGCCGGCGCTGGGTGGCCGGGGCGATCCACTACCGCAAGGGTCAAAGCCTCTTCGGCCGCTATTGGGGTTCGCTGCGCGATTACGCCAACCTCCACTTCGAGCTGGCCTATTATCGGGGGATCGACTTCGCCATCGCCCAAGGGCTCCGCGAGATGGACGCCGGCGCCGGGGTGCCGCACAAAATCTTCCGCGGTTTCGATCCCGAGCCGATCCACAGCGCCCATTGGATCGAGCATCCTCAATTCCGCCAGGCCATCGCCCACTATATCCGGGAAGAGAGCCGGGCGGTGCAGGCCGAGCTGGACTACGCCACCGAACACGGCAGTTACAAAACGGGACCGGATGTTCCCCCCTTTGAAAAAGGGGGGCAGGGGGGGATTTAAAAATTGCGGCAGAACGCCTAAACTCTTTCCGTGGAACAGGCTCCGCAAAATCCCCCCAACCCCCCTTTTTCAAAGGGGGGCATCAAGAGCCCACGCGACATCCTGGATTTCTGGTGGGGCGAGGCCGCCGACAAGTGGTGGTCGAAAGATCCGGCCTTCGACGGGGAGATTCGCCGCCGCTTCGAGCCGACTCTGCGGGCGGCGGCTCGGGGCGAGCTCGACTCCTGGCGCGAGGAGCCCGAAAGCTGCCTGGCCTACATCCTGCTGCTCGACCAATTTTCGCGAAATATTTACCGCGATAGCCCCCAAGCCTTCGCTCAAGACCGCCTCGCATTGGCGGCGAGCTTGGAGGGCCAGCGCCGCGGCTTCGACCAAAGGCTCCGGCCGGAGCAAAGGATCTTTTTCTACATGCCGATGGAGCATTCGGAAGACCGGGAGATCCAGGCTCAAGCCCTGCAGGCTTTCGGGAGCCTGGGGCAGGGCGAGAATTTGGACTACGCCCGGGGCCACGCCCAGATCATCGAGCGCTTCGGCCGCTTTCCGCATCGCAATAAAATCTTGGGACGAGAATCGACGCCGGAGGAAGAGGCTTTTCTGAAGGAGCCGAACTCCGCTTTCTAGTTCCCCCCTTTGAAAAAGGGGGGACCAAGGGGGGATTTGAAGCGGTCGCATGAATACCAATGCAGGTTTAGGCACCTGCCACGTCTTTAAAATCCCCCCTGCCCCCCTTTTTCAAAGGGGGGAACTGCCGGCACCTTTTCGACCTTCAATATTTTGAGGCCGACGGCTCCCCGGCCGACGCCGATCATCTCGCCCTCGGGGCTGATCTCCCAGAGGTCGGGCCGGAATTTGCTGACCCAAGTGTCGGCCAGCTCCTCGGGCAGGAGGGCGATTTGGCCCTGCTTTTTCCACCAGATTTGGCGGCCGTCGGCGGTGTGGACTCGGATTTGGTAATTGGTTGGCATCCTCGGCTTCTAATGCCAGAATCCTCCCCATGATCCAAGCCCAACGCGAATTTTTCTTGAGCGGCGCCACTCGGGATTTGGAGTTCCGGCTCAAAGCCATCGACAAGCTGATCAAGGTTTTGCGCTTTGCCGAGAAAGACGTCTACGAAGCTTTGCGCCGCGACCTGCGCAAGCCGACCTTCGAGGCCTATGTCAGCGAGCTCGGACTCATCCTCGAGGACCTCAAGCTCATCCGCGGCCAGCTTCGGGTTTGGAGTCAGCCCGAGGAGCCGGCCTTGCCCCTGGCCTTTTGGCCTTCCTCGGCCCAGATCACCCGCGAGCCCTACGGAACCGTCCTGATCATCAGCCCCTGGAATTATCCGCTCGACTTGGCCTTGAGCCCTTTGGCCGGCGCCATCGCCGCCGGCAACACCGCCGTGATCAAGCCCTCGGAAATGGCGCCCCACACCTCGGCCCTGATCAAGAAATTGATTTCCGAAAATTTCTCGCCCGAATTCCTCAGCGTCGTCGAGGGCGGAGTCGAAGCGACCCAAGAGCTGCTGGCGCAACCCTTCGATTACATCTTCTTCACCGGCTCGACCCGGGTCGGAAAAGTCGTCATGGAAGCGGCGGCGAAAAATCTCACCCCGCTGACCTTGGAGCTGGGTGGCAAGAGCCCCTGCCTCGTCGAGGCCAGCGCCAAGCTCGACAAGGCCGCCAAGCGCATCGTTTGGGGGAAGTTCTTCAATGCCGGCCAAACTTGCATCGCGCCCGATTACGTTTTAGTCGAGGCCAAGCTGCTCGGTCCCTTAGTGGAAAAGATGAAAGGCCAGATCCGAAAATTTTTCGGCGAGAACCCTCAGAAAAGCCCGGACTATGCCCGGATCGTCAACGAAGCCCATTTCCGGCGGCTCAGCGCCTATCTGAAGGAAGGAAAGATCCTCAGCGGCGGCCGCAGCGATGCCGCCGATCTCTACATCGAGCCGACCTTGCTCGAAGCCCCGGCGCCAAGCTCGGCCGTGATGGAGGAGGAAATCTTCGGACCGATCCTGCCGATTCTCCCCTTCGAGGATTTGGACCAGGCCCTCGACCAAGTGCGCCGCCGGCCCCGTCCCCTGGCCCTCTATCTTTTCACCGAGAAGGCCCCGGTCGAGGCAAAGGTCCTCGGTTCGGTTTCCTTCGGCGGCGGCTGCGTCAACGACGCCATCGCCCATTTCGCCGCCACCGACCTGCCCTTCGGCGGCATCGGGGCCAGCGGCTTCGGCGCCTATCACGGCCGCAAGAGCTTCGAAGCTTTTTCCCACCCCCGCAGCGTGCTCAAGCGCTCGACCTGGGTCGACGTGCCTGTTCGCTACCCGCCCTATTCAAGCGCCAAGCTCAAGCTGGTCAAAAAGCTGATCGGTTGATAAAATTTAGCTGATCGAGAAGGAGACTTTATGGATCGATGGGAAGAAGAAATCGGCCAGGTCGACCATTACTATGGCCACGCCCATATCGCCGGCATCTGGCTGAAGAACGGAAAGCTGAAACTCGGCGACCGCCTCCACATCAAGGGACACACCACCGACATGGAAGCCACCGTCACCTCGATGCAGATCGAGCATCAGGACGTCCGTGAAGCGCTACCCGGCGCCCATGTCGGGATTCCGGTGGAAGACAAGGTGCGGGAGCACGACCGGGTCTTCATCATTCACCAATAGCCGCCCCCAAGACTGCGGCCTTTCCCTGACCTCGGGGATCGCTGAAGGCGCCGAAGGCCTTGGCCTTGGGATCATAGACGACCGCCTGCACGTTGCCCCAGCGGTTCGTCGGCGACTCCCTCTGCAATTTGCCCGGCTCGCCCTGATCATGCAGGCGCTCGCCGGCCAGTGCCGCCGGCCAAGATTCATTGCCGAAATAATGCCGAGCCAACACCTGAAAGACCGAGCTCATGATCCGCGGCCCGCCCGGCGAGCCGAGGGCGGCCAGGGCGTGACGGCCCCTCGTCACCAAGGTTGGCGACATGCTGGAGAGCGGGCGCTTGCCGGCCTCGACCTTGTTCTTTTCCGACTGGACCAAGCCGAAATCGTTGGGCAGCCCCGGCCGGGTGCTGAAGTCGTCCATCTCGTCGTTCATCAGGATTCCGGTCCGGCCGGCGGTGACGCAGGAGCCGAAGGAGAGATTAAGGGTTACGGTCATGGCGACGGCGCCGCCTTCGCCATCCATCACCGAGAGGTGACTGGTCTCGCCGCCTTTTTTCAGCCAGGCCTTGAGCGGCATGCCGGGATTGAAATCGGGATCGCCCATCTCCTGGTTGCGAATTCGAAACATCTCGGCCATCGCCGCGGCCAGCCAAGCTTCGCCCTGAGCGGCCCAGCCGGTCTTGTCTTTCTTGAGCCGGGCCTCCAGGCGGTTCATCCCAAGGATGATGCCGACGCCGCCGGCGCTGGGCGGCGGCATGCCCCAAATTTTCCCGAAGGAATAGCCGGCCGAGACCGGTTGGCGCTCCATCGCCCGATAAGCTTGCAAATCCTCGAGCTGGAGGAGGGCGCCCTTGCCCTGGAGATTGGCGACGAGCTCGGCTCCGAGAGCGCCCTCGTAGAAAGCCGCCGCCCCCTGGTCGCGAAGCCGTTTGAGGCTCTGGGCCAAGTCGGCCTGTAGCCATTTCCCTGCCGGTTCGGGTTGCAGCAGCGGCCGGTAAATTTTGGCGGAGTGATAGTCGCGGAGCAGGCAATCGGCTTTGAGCAAGAGCCGGCTCTTGAGCTCGGCGTCGGGCTTGAAGCCCTGCTCGGCATATTGGATCGCCTCGTCGAAAAGGGCCGACCAGGGGAGCCGGCCGGCTTGGCGGTGCAATAATTCGAGGCCGGCGACGGTGCCCGGCACCGCGATCGCCAGCGGGCCGACCCGCGCCGCCTCGGGATCGGGAGCTTCCAGAAAAGTTCGCTCATGGGCTTTCAGCGGCGCGGTTTCTCGGAAGTCGAAGGCCCGGGCTTTTTTGCCGGTCCACACCAAGGCCATGCCGCCGCCGCCCAAGCCCGAATTGTAGGGTTCGACGACGGCCAAGGTCAGGGCCGCGGCAATGGCGGCGTCGACGGCATTGCCGCCTTGGCCCAGGACCCGAAGCGCGGAGTCGGTGGCCAGGGGATGCTGGGTGGCGGCGGCGCCGGCCGGCGGGGTCGGTTTTTTGGCGGCGAAGGCTTGGGGTCCGGCTCCGACGAGCAGGACCAAGAGGAGGCAAGAAATGCGGGAAAACCGGATCCTCACGCCTCGAGATTTAATCGAAGTAGCCTTGATAAGCTACTAAAAGGACTAGATATTTTTTATTAATTGAAAATGTCGAAGATTCTGTACTACCTAACAACTAAATACCGTCGATTCCGATAAAAACGGCATCACCGATTGTTTCATAGATCCGTGGCATTGCCGCCTGGGGGGGCGCAAGAGGGAATTGTTGCAGCTAGATGAACCCCCTTGTTTCCAACTTGCGTCTTAACGCCGCGCTCGGCGGCGACATTTCTTCCGCCTCCACCGGTCCCGGTCCAGCCCTGGTTCGGAGCTTGCTGGAAAATCCTGAGCTTCACTCCTGTTTGAACGGCACCGACCGCCGCCATCTGCAATCGCTGGCCGGCGAACGCGATCCCGAGCTCTTGCTGGACGGGCTGCTTTCCTTGGGCGGCCGTTGGGAATCCCGGCACCGCGAGACCGAAGCCCTGCTGCTTTATCAAAGCCTGCTGAACGAAATTCCGGCCGATACTCCGGGCCTGGATCGGGTTGGCCGGCGCAGCGAAGCCTTGCAGGGGCGCGGCGCCATCGGCGCCCGGGTCGAAGTGGCGGCTCGCCGCTTCTTCCGCCAGGCCGCCGATCCGGCCATGATTTTCGGCTTCATGGTGGCCGGCGGAGTGGCCTCGCTGGCTCGCGGAGCCGCCTTGGCCCAGCTCGGCGCCCGGGCGCCGAGCTTCTGGACTCGGGGCTGGCAAGCTCGAGCCCTCGCCGGCAGCACCGCTTTCGCGGCCGAGCTGCCGGCCTTGGTCGGCGCGACCCGTTTGGCTCATGGCCTCTTGGGCTATGAAGAGGGCTTCGGCCGACTCGACACCTTGCCGCAGGAATTCGCCGGCGCCGCGCTCTTCCTCGGCGCTCTCAAGCTCAGCGGTCGGGGCGCCAGGGCCTTGGCCGGTCGATCGGCGCCTTCGCCGGCGGTCTTGGCCGGTGGCACCTTGACCGGGATTTACGCCGGCCACCGGCTGCAGGAAAGTTTCGGTCTCCGTCCGCAACAGGACGAGTTGAACCGCTGGTTCGATGCCGGCGAGACCTTCCTCCAGCTTCGCTTCGGCGGCCGGTTGGCCTCGAGCCTGCTCGGTTCGCGTAACCCCAGCCTGGAAGTGGCGCGGCGCGAGCGGCTGCTGCAACCGCCGGTGGCCGTACGGTCTTTCCCGGCGATCCGGAGCCGGCCCTTGCTCCAGGCCGCCGGCGAGTCGGCTTTCGAGGAGGTCACCCTCAAGCTGGTCCGCTCCGAGGTTCAGATCCAAGCCGCCCAAGAGGAATTGAGCCGGAACTTGGGATCGCGGGCCACCAGCGTCGTGAGCAAGAGCTTTTTGACGATCCGCGAGCAAATGAATTGGGGCGAGCCCTGGCTGAACCTGGTTCGAGCTTCGCAGTACCATGACATCCAGGGCTTCGAATTGGCGATGCGGCGGCTCGAATACGCCGTCGGCAACTCCCGCAAATTCGGCCTGTCCGGCAGCTACGTCAATTGGCTGTCGCGGATGGCCTTGGACCGGGCGGTCCAAAATCAAGATCAGCCGCGCTTCGACCGGCTGCTGCGTTTCCTGGGCGAGGGCGGCGGCATCGACCAATTGGAGATCGTCGCCGCGGAGCTGGAGCCGCGCTACCGGCTCTTCTCGGAAAACCCGCTGCTGCGCACCAAGCAAATCGGCGAGCTTATTTTGCTGCGCAGCACCGGCCATGGCTGCATCCGGGCCCTTCCGCTTCACCGCGAAGCCCGCCAAGCGCTTCATGCCTATGCCCGGTTGTTGGGTAACGAAGCCGAGCGGGTGGAATCGGCCGAGGGCATCCGGTCTTGGCTGCTGGAAAATTCGGAGCACAAGGGTTTGGTCGAGTCGGCTTTGATGCGGGCCCGGTTGAACCCGGTTGGGGCATTGCGGACCATGCGCTTGGTCAACACGCTGGTTCACGAGCCGAGCAACCTGGCCAAGCTCCGAGAGTTGAACGACGCCGATCTGGTGGCCCGGGGACGGGCCCACCTGATACCGGCCCTCCATCAGGCCGAGGTCATCGCCGGCAGCCAAGACGACGGCTATTTGAGCGAGCCCGAGCTGACGCCCGAGCTCAGCGAGCTTTACCGGCGAATGCCCGAGCTCTTGAATCCCCGGCAGGAGGCGATTCGCCAGGCCCGGACCCGGGAAATTCTCGAAGAAGTTTGGCCGAGCAACCGGGTTCCCTTCGATGCCGAACGGATCGGTCAGGCCCTGAGCCTTTTTGGCGATCCGCTTTCGGAATCGCTCGCCCGGGATCTGGCCCAAAGCCGCTTTCGCTTGGTGATCTTAAGCCATGAAGAGCTGGTGGCTTTGCGGCGCCGGCTCGATCCGACTTGGCGCGGGGAGGCCATTCACGGCCTATTCATGTCGGCCAACCGCGATCCTTCGGGGGTGGATTCAATCTACCTGCAACGGCCAGGTCCGGCCTCCCATGCCGTCCATCGCGATTTGTCCTTCAATGCCATGGCCTACCTGGTCCATGAATGGCGGCATTTCCGCCGGGCCGACCGGCAAACCGGGAGCCGCGGCCTCCGCGGCACCTATCTCGAAGAAATCTTCGCCGAGGCCCAGATGTTCCGCTGGCGAGCCGAGCAGGGCGACGCCCGCTGGATCCGGCACTACCTCGAAATCCATCCCGGCGGCTTCGGCCTCTTCCTGCGGGATTGGGCCAACTTCCACTACTTTGTCCGCGAGAACGACGACCTTTAGCCGCCGGCCGGAACCCGCAGCCTCGCCTCGGTGCTGACTTCATCGGAGCCCAGGCGGGCGACCATCCGGAAGCCCTGGCCGTCGAAGCTCAGCTCGGTCATGCCGAAGAGGATCCGGTCGCCGGGGCGCAAGTCGAAGGCCCGGGCGTTGCCCGCCACCGGCGGGTGCGGTTGGCCTTGGCTATCGCGCACTTGGACTCCTTCGCCTTGGAGGATCAAGCGGTGGCCCGAACCATGGCGTTGGATCGCGAAGAGCGGATCGCTGGAAGAGGTGCGGGCCGTCGGATCGACGATGGCGACCGAGGGTTGGCCCGGCGAAGAAGCCGAGCCCATCGCCTCGGCGTCGGTCACGGCGTAGAAGTCGACGAGCGGCGCCCGGCTTCCGCCATTGGGCATGTCGGCCAGCGGGATGCGGTCGCGATAGGTCGCCCGCACGTCCACTCCGGCCTCGCGGCGGCGCGGCGAAAGCAAGCCTTCGATCGCCGAGTCCTCGAGAGCCACCGGGCTGGAAATCTCGATCTCAACCGGAACATGGCCGGGGGCCCCGCGCTCGTCGAGGCTCAGCCGATAGACTTGATGGCCCTCGCGGGTTTGAGGCCCATGGATCCGGTAGGAATGGCTGCTGTCGAGCCCAGGGCCTTGAGCCGGCGGGACCGCGACGGCGGCCAAGCGGGGAGCGAGGTCACCTTGACCGCTTGCCGGCTCGCGGGCTGCTTCGCCCAGCGGCCGCTGGATCGGCGCCGGGGGAGTTCGCGGAATGACCGGCTCGGCCCAGCGCAGCCCGCATTCGGTGAGAGACTGAAGTTGGCCGCCGCGAACCTCGAAGACCAGCAAGTCGCCGTGCTCGCCGCCACGCGGTTGGAACGGGGCCGTCCGCGTTCCGCTTTGTTCTCGAACGTCCTGGGGTCGGCCGAAGGCGATACGGCTTCCTTCGGGGAGGGCGGTGAAAGTTTCACTGGGTTGAAGCTCGGTCCATTGGCCGTTGGCGCCGAGGACCCAAGTTCCCTCTGGGGCCAGGCTCCGCAGGCTCAGCGTCCCGTCGCGAAAACGAAAAACGGCCTGGTGCCGGCTGACCATCCGCATTTCGGGCGACACCGTGAGATCGGCCGATCCACTCGTGGCTTCGCGGCCGAAAGTGAACCCCCGCTCGCCACGGCCTTGGAAGTTAACGGCTCCCGGAGGCAGGACCGCGCGGTTGAGACCGATCACTTCGACCAAGGTTCCGTTGGGCCGGAGAATTCCCAGTTCGGAGGCCTGGGTACGGGTCAAGGAAATCAGGATGGTCTCACCCTGAGGCCGCGGATTTTCGCTCAGCCTCCGCGTCTCGACCACTTCCATGACGATTTGGAGCTGGGATCGGCCGTCGGGAAGGATTCGGGGGTTCAAGCCGAAGAACTGTCCCAGGTTGAGCGGTTGGGCCTGTCCGACGGCCTCGAGTCCGCGGGACCTTTCCACCGGGAGAATTTGGAAACTTTGGCCGTTGCTGGCCGTCACTTCCAGCGGCTGGGGAGGGGGCGGAGCTTGGGGACCTTGCGGTTGCGGAACTTCGGCCGGCCGGGGGGCCGCTTGTCGCAGGCGAATCAGGTAATCCCGGGCTGGTCGATCGCGCTGAGTCAGGAGTAAATCGCGGGCTTGATCGGTCGACATTCGCAGGACCACCCGACGAGCTGGAGCTCCCGACTGGCCCTGGAGGTCGAAAGTCACGTAGGCAGTGCCATCGGGATGGAGCACGGCCCGAATCGGATGAGCGGCGGCGACGCCTCGGCCTTCGAGCCTGGCGGCCATCCGGGGATCGGCATGGTTTTCGATCGTGTAGGAATTCCCCTGCTGGTCGACCGGATGGGGCAGCTCAACTCGTTCCACCGGGTTGGCGCCGCGATAAGGCCCTCCGCCGACCGGGCTGTTCCCGCTGGCGCTGTGATCGATGACCTCGATCGCCGGATGGGGCGGCGGCGCCGGCTCGGCTCGGCGGACGACGAGGTGAGTCGGAGAGCCCGCCGCCAGCATGCCGTCGGAGTTGAAGCGGAAGCCGTGCTGCTCGGCGATCTCGCGGGGCAGGCGCAGCAGGGAGGCGACTTGAACGATGGGCTGGGTGATCGGAAGCCGAATTTCGGCCAGCCACAATTCGACGTGGCCGTCGCTTCCGATCCGGCCCGACACCACGGCGGCATCGAAACCGCCGACGCGGGCGTGGCCGATTTCAGGAACCGCGATGCGGGCGACATCTTGGCCGTGGGTCAGGACCCGCAGCTCCGATTGAAAACGGAAGGTGCGTCCGCCGATTTCGACTAGGTCGCCGTCGCGGAGCGGGTTGGTGCCATGGCGGGTTTGGCCGTTGACTTGAAGCCGGGTCTCGCCGCTGACCAGATACCAATGGTCGCCGGCACGCTCGACGGTGACTCCGGGCTGAAGGCTGAAGCGGGTCTGGCCGGGCCGCGGCGCCAGGATCGCCGGCTCCGGGAAGCCGGGCCGAAGCTCGGGCGCCGGGACGACCATGGCCGGTTCGAGCGGCGGCCGGAAGGTATACCAATGCTGGCCGATTTGAACCGCCGAGCCGTCCTGCAAGAGGGCCGGCCGGCCCGGGGGAAGGCGCAGCGGCTGGCCGCCGGGTCCGACGATGTGAACGCCGTTCAAGCTGTTGAGATCCTCCACCGTCCAGCGACCGTCGGGGCCGCGGCGGAAGACGGCGTGGTTGCGCGACATCCGGTCGTCGTAGCCTTGGCCGTGCTCGCGGCCGACGGTGAATTCCTGGACGCCGGACATTGGGCTGATCTCGCCGACCGAGGCTCCCGACCCCGGCGGGGTCATTCGGAAAGTTGCGCCGCTGGCTCCGGCGATGGCCGGAATATAGGTGACGACTTGATCGGGCCGGAAGGGGAGGGGGCCGTGCTCCAAGCCGCGCAGGGTGAACTCATGCTCTCGCCAACGAAGCCGAACGGTTCCTTCGGCAGAGTTTACCGATAAAACGGTGGCTCGGAACATGCTGTTCGGCGCCGGCTCCTCGGCCGGGATTCGGATCATTCCGCCGCTGATATGGCTTCCATCGGCGAGGGTTCGGGTCGTCCGATAGGAGAAAGCCTCGAGCGCCGCCGCGGTGGCTTCGGCCGAGGGCTCTTCGCCCCGGCCCACCGCTTGGACGTAGGCCCGGGCGGCGGTGATTTCCGAGGCTTCCATCATATCGCCGAAGGCGCCGTTGAGCTGGGTTTCCAAGGCGCGGGCGAAAGTCTGGCGAGCCCGAACGCCCTCGGCGCCGGCCGGGAAGGGCGAGACGAAAGTCGGCGGTGGCGGCGAGGACTCGGTTTCGCCGGCCGCTTCGGCATGAGTCCTTTCGACCGGAGCTTGGCCGCGGCGGGGGAAGGCGATGATCTGGGCACCGCCCGGGCTTTCCTCGGCCGGCTGGCGGAAGCGCCGCTCGGTCGCCGTGATCAGCTCGTCCATTCGGGTCAGCTCGGCCATGACGCTGCGGCGGGCATCGGCCGGAATGTCAGCCGGCAAGCTGCGGATTACCGCGTCGGCCGAGGGTCGTTCGCCGAGCGTCGCGCCCTGCTCGATGTCGGCGAGGTAGGAGGCCACTTGGGTGCAATAAGCATCGGCGGCCCGACGGGCCGGTCCCGACAAAGCGTAGGTCGCGGCTTGGCCGCCGCCGCTGCTGCCCCGGACCTCGGCGTAGATCAAGCCGTGCTGGATCCGGCCCCACTCGTACATTGCCCGGGTCTGCACCTGGATCTCGACCGGCCGGCCTTCGACTTCGACCACGATATGGATGGCCCGGTAGCCGCTGCGCGCGCCTTCGATCAGACGGCGCATTCCATCGCGGTCGCGGGCGCTGGTGACGTTGCCTTCGGCGTCGCGGACTTCACGGATGGTGTAACGGGGCTGGGTCTCGGCCTGAGTTCGAGCCTGAATGGCGGCGAGCAGGGGAGTGACATCTTCGTAGCCTTCGACCACCACGCGGGTTCCCGCGAGATCGGTCATCGGTTCCAGCGAGGTCCAGTCGCGGCGGTTGAGCTTGGCCAAGACGTCGGCCTCGGCCTTGAGGCGGCCGTGAGGCGGAATCGACTCGGCCATCCGGGGCGGCTCGAGGAAAGGATAGGCCTGCTGGGCTCGAGTCCAGGCCTCGCCGCCTTGCCCGACCTCGCGCAGGAAGCCCAAGACGTTTTCCATCGCCGAGCGATGCGATTCGACCAAGTCCCGGGCCACGCTGTCGCGGCCGCGGCGATAAGCCGCCAAGCCCTGCTGGTATTCGGGCGAGCCCGGAGCGACTCGACCGAGGCTGCCCTCGGCGCCGCGGGCCAAGGCTTGGAAGCCCAAGGCGAAGCGGTGCTGGGGGTGACCGCGTGGTGGGAGTCGAAGTTGGGCCGTATTGGCGATCTCGGTCAGGGTATCGGCCTCGACCAGGGCCGCCCGGAACTCGGGCGTGCCTTGCTCGCTTTGGGCCAGGCGTTCCAGGACCGGAGCGGCGTGACGGGCGAGCGGAGAATCGCCGGCCGCCAAACGATAGGTTTTGAGCGCCAAGGAATAGGTTGCCGAACCGGCTTCGCCTCGCGCCAGGATCGTTTGGGCTTGACGGGCCAAAGCTTGGCGAACCGGGTTGGCATCGTGTTGGGCGCTGTTGGCGATCTCGATCAGGGTTTCGGCCTCGGTCAGGGCCAAGCGGAATTCGGGGGTTCCGAGTCGGGCTCGGGGCAAACGCTCCATCGCGCGACGAGCATGCGAGGCGATGGGCGAATCGCCTTCCGCCAGGAGGCGGCTTCGCTCCAAGGCCGATTGAGCGCTTTGGGCCAAGGCCCGGCGAGCGGCGATGGCATCGTGTTCGGGATGGCCGGCTTCGGGAACGGTCAGCTGGGCGTCGCGGGCAATCTCCGTCAAGGTTTCGGCTTCGGCCAAAGTCGATCGGAACTCCGGACTATCTGGGTTCATTTGGGCCAATCGGTCCATGACCCGCCGGGCATGGGGAGCCAGCGGCGAATCGCCGGCGGCCAAGCGGCGGCCGCGCTGGACGGCCTCGCCGATGGGCCCGGTTTCAGGCAGCGGCGGAATCGGCGCGGCGCTCCGGTTGGAAGTTCCGCCGCCCGGAAGCACGGTCACCTGGCCGGGCCGGATGCTGCCGCGCTCGCCGCCGTTGCCTTCGGTGCCGGTCGCGACCACCGGTTGAACTTCGACACCGCGGCGCGGCTGGTCGGTTCGGCGCACGCCGCTCTCGTTGGGCCCCATGGATCGGTGGCCGTAAATTTCTCGGATCCGGTCGGCGAAGTGCAGGAACATGTTGTCGGACATGAACGGCACCGGCGTCCGCGAAAATTCGCCTTCAATGTACCTGGTGTGAAGCATCGAGCCGACCCGCTGAATGGCCGCCTCGAACTCCGGCGAGTCGTGAGCCGTGCTTTCCAAGCTTTGCAAATCTTCGCGCAGGGCGCGGGCCAGCTCGCCATGGCCCGAGCTTTCGAGGTGCTCGGCGATGTTGCGGGCCTCGGCGGTCAGCGTGAACTCGGTGAAGCTGGGGCGGGCGTAGCCCGGCGGAAAAGCCAGCTCGACCAAGCGAATGTCGACGTGGGACTGGAGCGTCATGCCCGGAGAAGGAACTCGCGGCGGCCGAGGGAAGGCCGGAGCTTGGAGGGCCTGGTCGGAAGGCGGAGGGGTCAAAGGTTGGGCCCGGCCCTCGTTTCCCTGCGCTTCTTCGACATTGGCTTGGGCTCGCCGAGGTGGACGATAAGTCGGCCGGCTTTGGGCCTCGGTTTGAACCACTGCTTGAACCGCGGGTTGAAGGCCGGGGCCTTGAGCCGCCGGCGGCAGCTCGGGCGCGAAGATGATGGTTTCTCCGCCGATGGTGATCCGGTCGCCCGGCGCAATGAAAGTGTCTTCCAAGCTGCCGAGAGACTCTTCGCGCGGACGGTAATCGTGACCGATGGAGCGGCCTTCGGTTTGCACTAGGTTGGGCGCGGGACGGCTCGGATCCAAACGGCCCTCGGCGGTGAGGGGAAGGCCGAAGCTTTGCTCGGCTTCGAGCCGCGTCAGGATGCGGTGATGAGCCTGACCGTCGGGCAGTTGGAAGCGAATCCGGACCTCGCCGGTCGCTTGACCTTCGGCGTTGGTGAGGGGCTCGACGCTCGAAACCTGGACTGCTCCGCGCATTTGTTCGGGCCCCAGGCTCTCGGATCGAAGCTGAATTCGAAAATCGTAGGTCGTCTGCTGGAGGTTGAGATGCTCGGGATTGGCGTGGATCACGGTGATGGGATGATCCGCGCTCGGACTTTCGTTGCGCAGCGTGAAGCTTTCCATTCCGTGATGGATGCTGAAGACCTGGCCATTGACGGAAATTCTCCGGGTCATCAGATTTTCCGGTCGGAAGTCGACGTGAAGCGTCGAACCTTCCATCCGAAAGCCGCCCACTTCGGTGCCTGGCAAGATCCGGCCATATTCGGGATGAAGTCCGGTACCACCCTCGCGTCGGGTGCTCGTTCCGACCGGCGCCTCCTGGACCGGCGGCGCGGGATTCCGCACCGTCACCGGCTCTTGGCCGCCGCGCGCTTGCGGCTCGAGCGGCGCGACGGCCTCGGCCGGCGCGAAACCGCGCTCGGCGCCTTGCAATGTCTCGGTAACCCAGGTTCCCAGCCGTTGGAGCAAGGCGCGGTTTTCGCCCTGGCCGGCGGCCTCGGCCAAGGCCCGGGCCCGCCGAAGTTGCTCGGTCAAGAATTGGCGCCGCTGGGCTCCGGTGGCGAAGCCGCGGTCGCCGCGCTGGGTGATAGTCGCGGCCATCTGGGCCAGACCGCGGAGGAAATCCTGATTTCCGCCCAAGCTCGCCGATTCGGCGATCTCACGGGCGTCGCGCACTTGGTCGCCGATGAAAACCTCGCGCTGGGGCAAAGCCAAGGCGGCCTCGAGCGCCGCCTCCGAACGCGGCCCGCGGCCGTGGCGGGCGGCTTCGCGCAGCGGCCGAGTGCCGCCGGCGTTGGCCGGGACGGTGGCGACCACCGGCTCGGTGGGGGGCAAAGTGATTTCGCCGACCGGCGCGACGGTCGGGTCCTCGACGGTATGGAGCTGGCCGTCGGCGCTGATTTCGAGCCGGCGGCGGCCGGTGTGCAGCTCTTGGCCGAGCCGGTTCAGAGCCTCGGGCGTCATCGAGTTTCGGATCGCCAGCTCGACGATTTGGGAGCGGTAGGGTCGAAGCGATGCGCCGGATTCGGCGGAGAGAATGAGGTCGATCTGGCGGCCGAAATCCTGGATCGAGCTGAGATAGGCCGCCATCCGAGTGCGGTTGAAGGCCGCTTCGCCGCCCGGCTCGCCGGCCAGGACCGTGAGCAGGGCGCCGGCGATGCGGTTGGCGCCCTCGGTGCCCTCGGCATAGCCCAAGGTCTGGGTGATTTGCCGGAGCTCGGCCCGGAGCCGCGGCATCTCGCGGCGGCTGGTTTCCAAGCGCTGCTGAATCTCGGCGGCGCTGGGGCTGCCCGCCATCGCCCAGGTGAAAAGATGGTGGAAGTTTCGCAGGCCTTCGAGACTGGAATTGGAAAGGCCGAGCTCGCGATTGCCGGCCTCGAGAGTCTCGATGATGCGGGGCATCGCGTCGGTCAGGGCTTCGAGCCGGCCCGGAATCTCCGCGGCATTGCCCGGCTGGGAGAGAGCCCAGATCAGGAGCTGGCTCGAAACCGAGCGGCCGAAAGGCGTGCGCGAAGCGCCGGCGCCGTAGAGCTGGTTGGTCAGATCGTGAATCCGGTCGCGCAGGCCGTCGGCGTGGCGGGCCATCTCGGCGATTTGCTCGTGAGTCCGCCCGGTGGCTAGGGCGAAATTCAGCAAGCTGATCCGGAGCTGGGCCGCCTCCTCGCCGGTGCCGAAGCCGCCGCCCTCGATCAGCAGGGTCAAACTGGCGTTGAGCGACTGCAGGCTTTCGGCGTCATGGCCCTGGGACAAGGCCTGAGCCAGCAGCGATTGCAGCAATGGCTCGGCCGGCTCGCCTCGCAGGCCGGAGCGCTCGGCGATGCCGCGAATGGCCTGATTCAACTCGCCGAGCCGGCCCGGCACGTCCATCATCGCGGCGTCCATCCCCCGAGGGCCGCGAGCCCGCCCCATCGTGTGGCGGAGCAGGAGCGAGGTCAGGATTTGGCCTTGCTCGCTGCTCGGATCGACGTTCAATTCCTGCCGCACCGAGCGGCGCAGCACTTCGAGCCGCTCGCGGGTCGCCATTCCGGCGACGGCATCGATCGAAGTTCCCCCGGCCAGGCTGTGATGGATCGCACCGGCCATCAGCCGGCCTTCGGCGCTGTTGGGGTCGAGCCCGAAGCGCTCTTGGACGATGCTGCGAACCCGGGTTTGCAGGATCTCGTTTTCGATTTGCTGCTGATAACGCTGGAGCCGGTGGCCGGTGAGGCCATGGAAGAGATGGCCGCCGGCGCGGAGCTCGAGGATGGTCGCCAGGTTGTGAGCCGCGGCGGTGGTGAAACTCTGGCCTTCGGGCCGCGGCGTGGTCGCGGTCATCGCCGCGACTTCGGTGGCGAGCTGGCCGGTGTGGTGCACCGCCAGGCGCGCCGCCCGTTCGGCCCGGCTCAGCTCGGTCATCCGGGCGATCTGTTGCGGCGTCACGCCCAGGGAGCTTCCGATCCGCCCCCAGACCGCATTGCCGACGCCGATCGATCCCATCATCAAGACGCTGTGGGCGGCGCCGGCGGCGAATTCGCCGGGCGGCGGGAAAACCCACTCGCCGTTGCGGATATAGCCCCAAGTCGACTGCATCCCGGTCATGCTGGCGTGGAAGACCACGCCCTCGACGCCGACGCCGGCGCCCCAGATGAGGGCCCGGGCCGCGATCTGCCGGCCGCTTTGAGTGGCGGTCTCGCCCATCGTCCAGAGCAGGGCCCGGCCGCCGTAACGGGTGACGCCTTGCCCGGCGGCCCAGAGCGCGGCGCGCTCGCCGAGCCAAGTCGTCCCCTCGGCCGCCAGCCAGCGGGCGGCCAAACGGGTGGCCACGGCCCGAGTGGCGCCGGCGGCGACGCTGGCGACACCGCCCGAGGCGACGGTGAAGGCCAGGTTGACCACCACTTCATCGATGATTCGATCCTGGGTCGAGTCCGAAAAGTTGAGCCACTCGTCCAGCGGGTCCATCATGTCGTTGAAGGAATCCCATGCTTGGCGGGCGATCGGGTCGAGCTGGTCGCGGCGATCCCGGATCCGCTGGAAGGTCAGCATCCGGACCTGGGTTCGAGCCCGCTGCTGCACCGCTTGATCGATCATGTTGTCGATCGTCGATTGGCTGGGCCGGGGCATGCCGCGTTCGACCATTTGGAAAACCCGGCGATGGATCTCCTCGCGGATCTCGGGCCGGGCGGCCTCGGCTTCGAGAGTCACCCGTTGGAGCTCGGATCGGGGAATGTCGCGCTCGGCCTGATGGATGACGTCAGCCATCACTTCTTCATAGATCCGGGCGGCCGCGGTGTAAGAGCCCTCGCGGGTCCGCAGCCGGTCGGCCAGGGCCAGCGAAGCCCGACGATTGGCGTCGGGGCTTTCGGCGCGGGATTGGATCGAAGCGTAGCTCTCGAAGTCGAAGAAATGGGTCAGGATCGGATCGAACTCGGTGTGGGTCCCGATCGGGATGCCATCCTCGGCGCGGACGAGGCCGGAGCGGTGAGAGCTGCCGTGCATGCCGTGATGTTGGTAGAGCAGGACGAAGCGCGGGCCGTCCGAGGGCGGGAAGACGGTGCGCTGGAGCTGGCCGGTGCGAAAGGACTCGACCATGACCACGCCGCCTTCGGGCGGGACCTCGACTCGGAGGATGGAAGTCCGCTCGCGATCGGCGCCGCGATGGGGCGCGAAGGTGATTTGGCCGCGGGCCGGCAAGCGCAAAGTCGGCACGCCGACCAAGGCCTGGTCGGGATGCTCGTGGAAAGCGGTGAAGATGGCCCGGGTGTTGCGCGAGGGGATGAGCCCTTCGGCGCCGAAGCGGGTTTCGAGGCCGGGGCCGCTGACCGCCATTCCCCGGTAGGCCGCGGCCTCCAAGGCCTGCTGGCGTTGCTGCATGGCCGACATCTCGGGCAGGCTGAGGTTGCCGATATTGTGCAGTCCGACCACGTTGGGGCCGCAGGGCAGGAGGATCGGGGCATCGGCCGAAATGCCCCGGGCGAAGGCGGCCTGGGCGGCGGCGATCCGCTGCTGGCGGACCACCGGCAAGGCTTCATCGAGACTGTAGAAGCCGAGGGTTGGGTCGTCGATCAAAGTGCGGAGCGCTTGCAGGGTGGCCTCGTTGCCGCCGAAGTCCCGGTCGAGGAAACCGGCGACGTTTTCGCTGCGCTGGGCGTCGAGATCGGTGCTGACTTGAGCCATGCGGTCCAAGGCCTGGCCCATGAGTCGGCGGTTCATGTCGAGGGCCACGGTCCGCATCGCGGCGAGCTGGGGGTCGGCGATCGGCCTCAAGGTATGATCTTCGCCGGGCTGGCGGACGTCGCGCAGGAAGGTCTGGAGCTCGGCTTGGCCGCGCACCACGTTGCCCTGCTCGAGCTCGAGCAGCGCCGAGCGGAAATGGCGGCGCACCGGATCGGTCTCGGCCGCCAAGGCCGCCCGATATTCTCCGAGCCGGCCGAGGTGCAAGGCCTGCTGGATGACACGCCGCTGATCGTCGATCGAAAGGCCGCGGTAAGCGTCGCTGAAAGTCAGCCGGTTGTTTTCGGCGCCGGCGATGAAATCGGAAAGCGGCCGGCTTTGGCCGTTCTCCATGCTCACGGCGGAGGCGGGATCGCGGAGCGTCTCGACCGTCACATGGCCTTGGCTCAGGTGCTGGTTGGCTTGGTCGGTCAAGGTTTGGACCAGGGCGATCTCGACCGAGGGCTCGCTTTGGAAGTTGACGAAGCCGTCGGCCGAAAGCATCGGCAGAACCCGGGCGGCCGCGGTCTCGGCCGCGCCGCCGGGCTGGGCGGCGAGCAAGACGTTCACCTCGGCTTGGTAATGGCTATTGGTCGCCTGGGCCAAGGGATCGGTCGGCGGATTCACGATGGCCAAGAGGGCGAAGAGGCTGTCCCGCGCCTGAGTCATGTGGGCGCTGAGGTCGGTCTGGCTCATCTGGACTCGGCTGGGGTCGGCGGCGATGATTTGGGCCTGCAGCTCGCGGTTGCCGCGGGCAAAGGGGCTGACCAGATCGCCCCAACGCCAGTCGGTGTCGCGCAGATCCAGCGAGCGTTCGTCATACTGCCGCTGGCGCAGCGCATGAAAGCCCGACAAAATCGTTCCCAGATCGGTGAAGCGGTCGGCGGTCGAGACGTCGCTGTCGGTGGCTTGAGCCATCAAGGTCTGCCATTCGCTCAAGTCCCGGGCTCGGTCGTTGCCCAGGCCCAAGGCGATGTCGATTTGATTGGCGAGGCGGTAGCCTTGGATTCGAGTGGCCAGGGCGGTGTTGGCATCTTGGGCCGCCGTCACCGTCCGGGCCCGGAGCTCAGTCAGGGCTTGGGTGCCGCTTTGAATGCTGCGCTGCAGGCGGCTGTTGGTTTCGGCATAGACCTGATCGGTTTCGCCCAACAGCTCCCGGGGAGCGCTGCCGTAGAGACTGCCGAGGCGTTGGCGCATGGCCAAGGTCTGGCGATCGGCGGAGAGCAAGCTTTGCAGCTGGAAGGCCTGAAGCTGGGGGTCCTCGGAGAGGTGGCCGTCGATTTGGGCTCGAACCTCGCGAATGCTGTTGAAGGCGGCTCGAGCCCGGGCCAGCTCCGGTCCGGCGAGGGCGCCCTCGCCGGTCGAGAGCTCGCGCAGCTCGCTGGCGTAGTAATCGAGCCGCGCGACCCGGTTGTAAACCGCGGCGTCGAAGCCGGCGAAGGCCCGCTGCAGCGGATCGCCGGCCAAGGGCTGGCCGTTGGCGTCGGTGGCGGTGGCCTGAGCCCGCAGCTCGGCGCCGAAGCGAACCGCCAGGTGCTCGCTCAAGGTTCGGGGAGTCCGGTTCGCCAAGGATGCCAAGACCTCGTCGGGACGCTCCCGCGATTCCGGATTCAGCGCTTCGGCATAGCGGGCGAGGATGCCGCCGCCGTTGCGCAGGGCGCTCAGCACCGCCGGCGGAGTTTCGATCTCGGTGCCATGGCTTCGCAGCCAAAGGATGGCTTGACCCTGTTCCAAGGCCCGCTGGCTCCGGGTCTCGGTGGAGATGCCTGCCTCCCTGAGGCGGTTTTCGAGATAGCGGGTGCAATACCGGGTCATCCGCTCGATCCGGGAGCCGGTCAGCGATTGGCTCACGGCGAGGAATTGATAGAGCGCCAGGTCCCGGTCGGCCGCCGGCATCAGCCATGCCACCCGATGGGCGGCGATCAAGGCGATCTCGCCCATCATCGGGTCTTGGCTCTGGCTGCGGACCGCGAACCGCAGGGTCTCGTCCAAAAACTCATGGCCGGCTTGGCCTTGCAGCGCGCTGCGCGGGATCCGGCTCAAAAGATTGCGGAAGGTTTGGCAATCGGCCCGGGCCGTTTCGAGATCGCCCAGCTCCCGGCTGATCGCCGCGGCCAGCCGGGCGCTCCGCAGATGCTCCAGCGTGGGAGCGGCGCCGGGGGCCGGCAAGCTGGGCAGGACCACCTGCTGGCGTAGGGTTCGCAGCGAAGCTTCGGCTTGATCGCGGGCTTGCTGAAAATCGACGAGCTGGGCGCCTTCGCGGCGAAAGGCGGCGGTTCCGGCCCGGGAACGGTGAGTGTTGAGAAACTCGGCGGCCAGGATGCCGGTCTGGCGAATCATCAGCAAGTCGCGGCTCAAATCGCGGGGCGCCGTGGATAAGTGAGACTGAACCTCTCGGACGTTGACCAGCATTGGGGCTAGCATCCGCCGGGCCTGTTCCCGGTCTTGGGGGCTTTCGCTTTGGCGGAGGCGATTGAACTCGACGAGCTGGGAGGTTAACCGTTCGCGGGGACCGGAGGAGGTGCCTTCGGTGGAAAAACCGCGCGACCCTTCGGTGCGGCTCAAGTCCTGGGCGTCGCGAGCGCTGTCCCGTCCCGTCCGCGGGCCGGAACCGGGGACCGTTTCTCGAGCTGGAATGGGTTGAGGACTACTGGGGAGAGGGCTGGGAATCTCTGGGGAAACCGGAAGCCCTCGAATATCACGGGAAGTCATACCGCAACACTCCTTTTGGCCGCGGTGCTCCCCATGAACGGAATGGCTACCTTATATATCGGATGGAGAATACCCGGGTGTTGACTGATCTCGCAAAAATTGTAGTCAAGGCCGGGGTCCCCGCAAACCCTTTTGTATCGGAGCGGGTTATTTCACCATAACTACTTGAAAAGATTATATATATCATTTAAACAACAAAATGGCTGGCGGCTCGATAAAAGCGCCGATACCCATCGAAAATTCAGGGGCGCACAAGAGGGAATGCTTTCGCCTTGCGCAACCTGGAATCCACTAACTTTCTCTCCGGACTTGAGCCCGCGGAACGCCGTCATTGGGATTCGCTTCGCCGGGAACGGGACCCCGAACTCCGCGCCGCCGGCCTGCTGGCTTGGGCTGGCCGTTTGGAAAACCGGCATCGCGAGGCCGAAGCGCTGCAGATCTATCGGGCGATTCTCGAGGGTGCTCCGGCTGGAACTCCCGGCGTGGAGCGGGCGCAGCGGCGCCTCGAGGCCCTGCAGGGCCGGGGGCCGCTCGGCGAGCGGATCGAGGTTTCGGCGCGGAATTTTTTCAGCCAGGCCTCCGATCCGGCGATGATCTTCGGTTTTCTCGCGGCCGGTTCGGTGACTGCGCTGACCCGCGGCTTCGTCGGGCGCTCGCTGGCCCTGGCCGCCGAAAGCGCTTGGTCCCGCGGTTGGCGGGCGCGGGCTCTGGCCGGCGGGACCGCTTACTTGGCGGAAGTTCCGGCCTTTGTCTTCGGAACCCGCCTGGCGCGGGGCATCCTGGGATATGAGGGTGGTTTCGGTGAAGCCGCCACCCTACCCCTAGAATTGGCCGGCACCGCACTGTTCCTTGGCGGTCTGAAGTTAAGCGGCGCCGCGAGGCTCGGCAGCTTGGCCGGCGCCTACCTCGGTCATCGGGCCGAGGAGGCCTTCGGACTTCGACCGGGCCGGGACGAGGCCAGCCGGTGGTTCGAGGCCGGCGAGACTTTCTTGCAGCTCCGCGCCGGCGGCGCGATCGCCGCTGCCTTGTTGAGCGGAGGCCGAAGAGTTTCGCCGCTCCGCGAAGCCGGCGGAGAGCCGGCGCTTCAAGCTTCGGCTTGGCGATTCGCCGCTCGATCCGAGCTTCGTCCGCTGGACTTGGCGGCGGCCATCCGGCCCGAGGACGAAATCACCCAGCCTTACCACCGCCAGGAAATCGATGCGGCCTTGCTTCAGGGCGAGCTCCAAGCCGCGCTCGGCCCTCGTGCCACCTCGCGGGTGGTGCAAAGCGTCCAAGCTCTCCAGGCCCAAACCCAATTGGGCCCGGCCCTGATCCGGATGCTGAACGGATCGCAGTATGGGGATGTCGCCGGCTTCGAGCTCGCCCTGCGGCGCCTGAATTACGCCGCCAACTATGCTTTGCCCGGCGGGCTTCGCGGCAGCTACCTGAACGGCGTCGTGCGGGCCGGCCTCGAGACGACGGTTCAGCAACAGGACCAAGCCCGATTCGACCGGCTTTTGGCTCTGTTGGCCGAAGGCGGAAACGTCGATCGGCTCGAATCCTTGGTCTCGGAGCTCGATCCCTGGATTCGGCTCATTCCGGAAGAGATGGCCGAGCGCCAATCGCGGCTCAACGCGCTCGCGGCCGGCACGGGCGAATCTCATCGGCTGATTCGGCTTTTGCCCTTGCCGCGGGAAGCAAGGCAGGTCCTGCACGCCTACGATGGTTTCGCTCCGGAGCGCGACCGGCTGCGCTCTCCGCGGGTGGTGCAAGCTTGGTTGGAAAAATACCCGCAGCACCGGGCTTTGGTCGTCGAGGCCTTGCGGCGGGCTCGGCTCAACCCCGCCGGCGCCTTGCGAGTCCAAAGGATGATCCGCATTTTAACGGAGGAGCCGGCTCATCTCGCCAAGCTGCGCGAGTTGGCCGACATGGATTTGGGCATTCGCCTTCCCGGACAGCCTCATCCTTTCCATGACGCCGAATCGATCCTCGGCAGCCAGGACGACGGCTATCTTGCCGCACCGGAATTGGCCCAGGAGCTGGCCCAACTTTACCGACGTCTTCCGGAGCTGCTGGATGGGGAAAGGGCGGCGGCGAGAAGGAGCCGAACTCAGGGCCTGCTCGGGCAGGTTTGGCCGGATAATCGACGCCCGGTGGATAGCGCCAGCTTGCGAACCGCGCTTCTCCTGCTCGGCGATCCGGTTTCCGAATCGATCGAAAGCGACCTTGCGGCCGAGCGCTTTCGCCTGGTTTTTTTGCCCCGAAACGCCTTCGACGCTCTCTTCACCGGTGTCGACTCGCGCCGGCGCAGCTTCAGCGGGCTTTTCGTTCCCGCTTTTCAGGATGCCTCGGGCCGGGATTCGATTTACCTCATGCAGGTCGAGGCGGCCTCCCACCAGGCTTACCGCGACTTGGCTTTCCTGCGGCTGGTCCAGCTGGTTCACGAGCACGCCCATTTCCAGCGGGCCTCGCGTCAAAGCAACCGGGGCTTGAACGGAACCTATCTCGAAGAGATGCTGGCCGAGGCTCGGGCCTTCCGCTGGCAGGCCGAGCACGGCGACAAGCGGCTTCTCGACCAGTACCTGGCGGTCCATCCCGCCGGCTTGGGACTCTATTTGAGGGATTGGGTGAACTGGACTTATTTCACTCAGTGAAATTCACCGGCGGGGTCATCCTGAGGAGCGAAGCGACGAAGGATCTGCGACCTGCCAAGGTTTTCTGAAAGGTCCAAGCTTCTGCGTTCTGTCTTAAGGGATTCCGAAGAGACGAAGGGGCTTGGTGCCCGATGAATTCTTGGTGGGTCGCAGATCCTTCGCTTTGCTCAGGATGACATTGTGCTCATGATGACGCTTTTAGTGAAACTCTCCCGCCGGAATTCGCACTCTCGCCTCGGTGGTCGACTCCGAGCGGAAGCCCCGCCCGTCGTAGATCAGCTCGCTGACGCCGAAGCGGACCCGGTCGCCCGGAGCCAAGTCGAAGGCCCGGGGATTTCCGCTCACCGCAGGGCGCGGCCGGCCTTCGGCGTCCACCACGCTGATGCCTTCGGCTTGAAGGTTCAGGCGCCAGCCGCTGCCGCTCCGCACCATCGCGAAGATCGGGTGGCCTTCGGCCGCGCTGGGGTCGGCGATGGCCACCGAGGGATGGCCCGGCGAGCGCACCGCCGCCGCGGCCTCGGCGTCGGCGACGGCGTAGAAATCGATCACCGGCGCGCTGCCGCCGCCGTTGGCCATGTCTTGGAGCGGGATTCGCTCGCCGTACACTAGGCTCAGCTCGGCGCCGGCCTCGCGGTGATGGGGCGAGAGGATGCTTTCCAGGACCGGCGCCTCCAAGGCGGTGGCGCTTCGCACTTCGACCCGCGTCGGCACATGGCCCGGCGCTCGCCGCTCGTCCAAAGTCATTCGATAGACCTGGGGGCCCTCGCGGTTTTCCGGCGCCCTGACCAGGAAGGGATGGTTGCTGCCGCCGCGCCCGCGCTCGAGGCCGGGAACGCCGACCACCATCAGCTCGGGCAAGGTCTCGGTTCGCGCCACCATCGGCAGCGGCACCGGTTCGGGAGCGAGAGCTTCGCCGCTTTCGACCGGGGCAGGACGGGCTCCGCCCACCGGATCGCCGACGACTTCCACCACCAAAGTCACGTTGTCGGCTTTGAAACGGCCGATCCCGCGGCCGGCGGCGTCGGTCACTCGCCCGTCCCGGGCCAGCGTTCCGCCCAAATAGCGCCAAGGCGGCGAAGCAGGCGGCTCGCCGCCGGTGACGTCGCGGTAGGCCTCGCGGTAGCGTTCCGGCGTGATGACCCAGGGCTCGGAAGCGCGGCCACGCATTTCCAAAAGGCGCTGGCGCACGTTGACCTCGGTCATCAGGGTCGAGCGCAGGCCTTCGGCGCTGTGATCCGGCGCCCGCATCATGATGTCGCGGACTTCCCGGTAGTCGATGAAGTTTTCCCAAAAGCCGTCGGATCCGACCAAGAGGACTTGGCCCTCGCGCATCCGCAAGCTGGTGACCTCTTGGGGGCCGCGGGTGGTCAAGCCCATCGCCGAGTCGACGGCCGAGCTCGAGGTCAGGCGAACTTCGCGGGTTTCGCCCTCGGAATGTCTTTCGGTGCGCCCGACGATCGGCTCTTCGGCGCTCGGCGATAAATCGAAGGCCGCGGCGTCGCTGTCGCCGATCCGCCGCATCTCGACCGCGAAATCACCTTCGCCGGTCGGTCGCACTTCGACCGAGCAGGCGACCGCGCCGGATCGGCTCCGCCGCTCGCCATTGTCTTGAACCATCGCGCTATGGGCCAGCTCCAAAGCTTGGTCGACCGGCACGCCGCGCTCCAGCGCTTGGCCGATCACGGCTCGGGCGATGCTGGCGGCCCGTTCGCCGCCGCCATGGCCGCCCATGCCGTCGATCACGACGGTGACGTGGCGCCCTTCGGCGGTGGTGAAGACGAGGTAGCGGTCCTCATTGTGGTCGCCGTAGCCCCGGCCTTCGGTGCCGCCGGCGGCGATCCCGCCCCGGTCCTCGGGATGACTCCGCCAAGCCGGATCGGCCACGCCGGGGCCGAGGACTCCGGGCAAGGCCGCGATGTCGATCGATCCATCGGGCCGTGTCGGCAGGCCGGAGCGGGTCAAGGCGTCGGGGTTGGCCCGGACCGGGACTTCCAAATAGATGGATGGAGCGAGGACCCGGCCGTCAGCGTCGATCAAGCGCCGTCGGATCGCCTCGGCGCGCGGCATGGAAAAAGTGACGGTCTCGCGCTCGTCGCGGCCGGCGATGGCTTCGCGGATATTGCGGAGCCGGGCCCGGAAAGTGACGGTCTCGCCCTCGGTGGAAACCACCTCGAGCCGATCGCCGTCGAAGGCCGGAAAGGTGATCTCGCCGCCGCCTCTTCGGGAGGATTCGGGAATGCGGATCTCGTAGCGAGTTCCGTTCAGGAGGACGATGCCGTCCTCGCCGCTGAGCGAGGAGCCAACCGCTGGTTCGGCAACCGCAGGTGTTCGGACCGGTTCGGACCGCGGCGTCCAACGCAAGCCCGATTCGGAAGCGGCTCGCAATCTCGATCCGGCGACTTCCATGATGATCAAATGCTCGGTGGGACGGTCGGGCGGCGCCGTCCGCCGGGCGCCGGAGGCGTCGATCTCGGCCGGCCGGCCGAAGGCGATGCGGGCGCCCTCGGGCAGACGGAACCAGCCATCGGAAGCATGGAGCTCCCGCCAGCGTCCATTGTGCAGGATCCAGGTGCCTTCGGCGGCTTCGGCGTGGACCTCCAAGCCGTGGGCGCCGGTTCGGAAGCGAGCTTGGCGCCGGCTGACCATGCGCATCTCGGGCCCGACTGTGAGGTCGGCCGATTCGCCGGTGGTCTCGCGGCCGAAGCTGAATTCGCCGCTGCGGCCCGCGAAGTCCACTGTTCCGGCAGGGGGAGGAGGTGGCGGTCCGGCTTCGGCCCGCACCGGTTCGACGCCGGTGCTGCCGCGATAGGCGATCACAAAATCGCGTGCGCTTCGATCGGAGCGGCCGAATTCCATGGCGCGGGCTTGAGCGGCGTCCATCCGCAGCATGAAGCGGCGCGGCGCGCTTTCGCCGGCAACCCTGCCTTCGAAGGTGACGTAAGCGGTGCCGTCGGGATGAAAGTCGGCCCGAATCGGATGGCCCACCATGTGGCGGGAGCCGCGGGCGCTGGCCGGAGTCAGGCTCGCCAGCGAGAGCGCGTAGATGTTGCCCTCGGCATCGACCGGCGCGGCGATTTCGACTCGCCGAGTCCCGCCGATCGCCGGGTCGGGGTGGTTCACCACGACCGGCGGCGGATGGGCCGTCTCGGCCGGCGCGAATTCCATGTTGAGCGCCGGCGGCGATTCGGCCCGGCGCAGCCCCCCCCACGCGTCGAAACGGAAGCCGTGACTCTCGGCCTCGGCCCGAGTCATCCGAAGGAGGGCATGGGTTTCCCGCGCGGCGCCGTCCCGAACTTCGAGCCGGGAGACGAGCAGCTCGACGCTTCGCCCGTCGGGCGACAGGCGGCCGCCGTTCACCGTCACTGAACGGCTAAAGTCGCGGGCATCGCTGGCGCGGAGCGGCGTGATGCTCCGCACCTCGCTGCCGAGCACCAAAACCGTCGTGGGCGGCGGCGGTCCGCCGGCGCCGGCGACCGGCGGAATGAACTCGACGACTTGGCCCTCCCGAAACGGCATCTCCCCGCCGACGATGCCGCGCAAAACTCGCTCGCCGCCGGTGGAAGTGCGGATAGTGACGGTCTGGGCCGCGGGGTCGACCGCGACAATTTCGACCCGGCGGAGGCTGCCCACGGCTGGCGGCTCGGACGTCATCCGAAGTATGCCGCCGGCCGCAGGGCGACCGTCGGCGCCGGTCACGGTGGTTTCATAACGATAAGCTTCCAGTGCCGCCGCGGTCATTTCGGGGCTTGGCGTCTCGCCGCGCTCCACCGTTTCGGCGTAGCTGCGCAGGGCCGCGACTTCCTCGGCTTCGAGCAATTCGGCGAAGCGGCTCTCGAGCAGGCTGCGGACCGCCCGCGGGAAAGCGGTCTCGGCCGGGATCGGTGGGCTCTCGCTCAAATGGCCGGTCAGCGCCGCCAGCGGTAATTCGCCGTCGGTGCCGGTCGCGGTGACTTCGAGCTCGGACGCCTCGGAGCGGCCGCGGGAAGTGCGGCGCACGCCGCTCTCGACGACGGTTTCGGTGCCGGTCGGCTCGGGCTCGGCCGGAGCCGGCCGAGCCATGCGGCGGGGAGTTCCGGGACGGGTTCCTTCGCCCGGCGGCTCCTCGGTGCCCGCGCCGGCGATGCGGCGGGGAGTTCCCGGCCGGGTGCCTTCTTCCGGCGGCCCTTCGCGGCGCGGAGGCCGGACCGTTTCACGTCCCGGCGGCGGGGCTTCGGGCTCCTCGACAGTGACTCGCAGTTCCGGCACCGGCCTTTCGTCGGCTTCGAAGCGGGAGGCTCGCTCGAAGGCCGCTTCGGCTTCGGTTCGCTCGGTCCTCGCCACCCGCTGCTCGAGGACCCGCACGACGAAGCGAAGGTTGGGGTGCTCGGGATGGGCGAATTCCAAGCGGACCGTGCCGTTGGAGTCGGTGCTGCGCTCGATTCGGAGCGAGGCAGGATCGACGCCGCGAAAAATTTCGGTTTCACCCAGGCGGGCGACGGCGGCGTCGGCGACGCTCGCGATGTCAGTGCCTTCGCGGACCACCAAATCGATCTCGCCGGCCCGGATCGGGCCGCGGCCTTGATCGCCGCGGGTCGGATCGAGCCAGGCATCGGCCAGCTCGGCGGCGTCGGGCGTCGTGGAGTCCACCGAAAGGATCCGCTCGGCGACCGCCCGCATCGGGTTGGTCGAAGAGCCGGTGCCTTCCAAAGCGGCGCCGGGCTCGAAGACCGTCTCGGAACCTTCGCCGGGGGCCAGCTCCCGATCGGTCCTCGTCACCTCGCGGGCCGAAGGCTCCAAAGCCAGGCGCAACGAGTAGAAGGGCCGGCTGCCTCGCTCGACGAGAGCTTCACCTTCGGTCAAGGCTTGTCGCCAGACCGGCTCCAACCTTTCCCAAGCTTCCAGCCGGCGGGTGGCTTCGGCCAAGCGGCTTCGGGCCGCCTCCAGTTCCGGCGGTGGCGGAGTGCGGCCGCTCAAGGTTTCGATTTCGCGGGCGCTCTCGTAGGCCGCCTCCAAGGCGCCGCGAGTTCGCCGGGCCATATTGACCAGCGGTCCGGCCGGCTGGCCGGGATCGGCCAATTGCTCGAGGGCGAGGCGGGCGTCGGTCCAAACTTCGAGCCTGGCGCCGCCGGTCCTGCGTCGGACCATGGGGCCGTCGGTGCCTTGGGCGAAGTCGAAGCGCTCGAGGACGGCATAGCCCTCGGAGCCTTCGCCGATCCGCGGCAGGAATTCGGAGCGAACCAGGCTCGGCCGCTCGCCGCCGCCCATTCGGACGCCTTCGAAGCGGGCTGGCTCGGTCTGGATCTCGTAAATCCGGTCGCCAATGCCTCGGACTCGGGTGATTCGTCCGGTCAGGATTTCGTAGAGCAGGGCTTGACGCACTTCGATGCGCCGTTCGTGCGGCACCCGATCGAGGGCCCGCATCGTGGTAGTGTCACTGAAAATTTCGCTGACCCGCTCGACGATTTCAGCGTCGAGGGTCAGGCGGCCGGCTTCGACCTCCGCGCTCAAGGCCTGGAAAAAGGCCGGGGCGCTGGCGCCGGCGTCAAGCAGGCGACTCAAGGTGGGGAGCTGGGCCAGCAAATGGCGTTGGAAAGCGGCGAAGCGTTCGGCGACCGCCTCGCGGAACTCGGTCCGGCTTTCGGCCGGAACCTCGTTCATCGAGACTCGCCCGTCACGGATGCTCAAGGTGATCCGGCCTTCCTCGACTCGTCGGGCGATGCCCTCGAGGGCGCCGGGAGTCAAACCTTCGGCCACCGCCCAGGCCAAGAGTTCGCCGCGAGCGGACTCACCGCGGAAATTGAGCATCGCCGTCAATAACTCGGTGGCTCGGCGCAGGCCGGCGGCCTGCGAGCTGAAGCTCTCGGCGACATGGGCGATAGCCCCGGCGTTGTCGCCGCCTTCTTCGGCGGCGCGAAGCAAGAGGGTGGCGGCGATTCGACGCCGCTCGCCGGGCGAAGTTTCGCCGAGCGCCTCGAAGCCCCGGCCCAAGGCGGTTTCGAAAGCCGGCATGGCGTCGACCAGCGCGCTGTAGCGACCGCCGATGTTGTCGAAATTTCCGCCTTCGATGGCGCGCAGGGTGAGAGCGGCCATCAAGGCTTGGCCTTCGGCGGTCGTGCTGGCATTGGGACCCAAGGCGCCATCGACGATCGAACGGACCCGGCCGCCGAAATCGGCCGACCCGGTCAAAAGCTCGCCGACTTCGGAGGGGCTGCGGCCCTCGCGCAAGGCCTCGGCCAAGATCGCCACCCGCATCGCCTCGAAGCGGGGGCCGGAGGAGATGCCGACTTCGCGAAGGAAGGAGCTGCTGCTGCGGCGATAAGCCGCCAGCGATTCCGGCAAATGTTCGAGGACGGCCCGGGCGCCGTCGGGCGTTCGGCCCGGCCGGTAGACGTGAGCGTAGAGCAGGGCGGTGAGCTGGCGGCCCTCGGCCGAGCTGGGGTCGAGGCCGATCCGCTCCCGGACGGCGGTTTCGAAGCGGGTCCGGGCCGCGCTGTCCATCGAGGACTCGACCGCCGAGGCACTCTCGCCGGCGGCGATCCGCGACAGCATGGTGTCGAGGATCAGCCGGCTCTCGGCCGGCATCTCGCCGCGCTCGTTGGGCCCTTCGAAGCCGAGGCGGTGCAGGGCCGGCATGACCTCGGCGACGTCGTAAGCCCGGTGAGTCGAGGCTTCGAGGCGGGAGATCCGTCCGCCGCTGACCGCGTCGATGCCGCTTCCGGCCACCCGCATCTGGGCATCCATCATCGCGCTGTTGAAGAGCCGGATCAGGAAGGGCACGTCGCCTTCATGGGGATGGAGGCCGATCGCCTCGTTGAAATATTCCAAGCCGGTCAATCCGCC
The DNA here is from genome assembly GCA_035281585.1 of bacterium. Lineage (NCBI taxonomy): Bacteria > bacterium. The sequence goes on along the minus strand of DATEDP010000070.1, from coordinate 28,256 downwards.
GAGGGTGGCGCCGTAACCGAGCACGCCCAAGGCCCGCGAGGCGCCGGGGCGAAGGGCCGCCGTGCCCAGCTCGGCCGAAGCGCCGGCCGTGCGCAGGCTTTCGACGCGGGCGGCTTCCCGGCCCAAGCGGCTCATGCCCATGCCGATCCCGTGGCAAAGGCCGAAGGTCAGCAGCATCGAGCCGAACTCGCGGCCGAAATTCCCCCAAGTCCAATTGTCGGTGTGGCCGGTGAAGAGGCTGTGCAGGCCCATGCTCGACACGGTGAAGACCGCCGCCTCGGTGCCGGCCCGGACGCCGAAGCCGGCCAGGCGCAGGCCTCGGACCGAGCGGCCGCCGGCTTCGACCGCGAGGTAAGTCCGCTCGACCGCCTCGGCGGTGCGGATGGCCCGAATCGAGCCGCCGGTGGCGCGGGCGACGAAAAGCCCCTCGGCGCCGACCGCCACCGCCCTCGCCGCCGCGAAAGGCACCACGACCATCGCGGTGTTGGTGATCACTTCGTCGGGCGAGGAGCCGCTGGTCATCGAGATGCCGAGCATGCCGGCGGGACCGGCCCGCATCGCCAGCAGCATCCGGCCGATGTTGAGGCCGGCCTGGAAGCGGGCGACCCCCGGCAATCCTTCCAGTCGCTCGGTGGCCTCGTCGTGGTAGCGCGGGTCCTCGGCCATCATCTGGTAGATCATGCCGTCGGCCATCAGGTAGCCGTCGGCGCCGATCCCGGCTGCGAATTCGAAGATCTCGGAGCCGAAGTCGGCGTCGCTCAAGGCCGGATTGTCCACCGCCGAAAGGAAATAGCCGAGCCGGCTGCCGATCGTCATGTCGCCGGCGCCGGTGTGGAAACCGGGGAAGCGGCCGCTGCTTTCGACGCGGCCGAGGGCTTCGCCGATCGAGCTGCACTCGCCGCTCAAGACTAAGCGCTGGACCTCGTCCCAGCCGGCGTTGGTGTCGCGCTCCCAGGCGTCCATGTCCTCGCCGGCGTCGCGGCCGCGCTGGAGGAAATTGGCCGAGACGGCGCGCAGGACTCCGATGGTCCGGGCGATCCGGGCGCCCCGCTCGCCGTCCAAGATGCTTCGAAGGAAGGATTGGGCGACCGGATCTTCGGGTAGGGCGGCGAAAACCGAGCGGGCCTCGTCGAGCCGGCCCTCCGAAAGATGGATCATGCCGCGGGCCAATTCGGCCATGCCGTGGAGCTCGCCCGGGCGATCAAGCGCCACCACGCCTTCGAGCGCGCGACGCAAGGACTCGCTCATGCCGGCGCTCGAATAAACCTGGGCCAGGCTCAGGAGCAATTGAGCCCGGGTGCCGGCCCCCTCCTCGCTGCTGACATCGATGCCGGCGGCAAAAGTTTCCAAGGGCGCCATCGCCGCGGTGACGCGTTCGGGCAAGCCCAGGGACGCGAAGAGCTGGGCCGCTTGGAGGCTGGCCTGCAAATCCCTTTCGGTCGGCGGATCGGAATGGCCCCGGAGCAGGAGATGGGCCGATTGGGAAATTTCGGCGAACTCGGTCACCGAAGCCGGGCTGAGTCCGCTCAACCAGGATAGATCGGCGGGCGAAGCGCCTTCGGCCATGGCGGCGTGGACCCGGGTGTTCAAGTCGGCGACGATGCTGCCGGCCAGCTCCCGCCTTTCCTCGAGGTTCGGGCCCTCGGCTTGGGCCAAGCTGTCTTCGAAAATGGCGCCGATCAGCTCTTCGGTCAGCCGAATGGTGTTGGCCATCGTCCGCTCGGCGATCAGGGGATTGCCGTCGACCTCGAGGCCGCGGAGCCCGTGCATGGCGATCGCCAAGGCCCGGCCGTGCTCCATCCGGGTTCCCAGCTCCACCGCCGGCTCGGCCCGCCGCAAGCGCGCCGCCGCGACCAGCCAATGGGCCATGTCCCGCGACAATTCCTCGCCATAGGTTCGGATGGCCTCTTCTCGGGCCCGTTCCCGGATCGCCCGCTGCTGGTGGCTCCAGCTCACGTCCTCGCCGCGGCCGCGGGCTTCGGTGATCATTCGGTCGTAGATCTCGCGCTCGCGGATGCCGATTTCGGCGTCGCGAATCGTGGTCAGGCTCAAGCTCAGCTCGGCCAGGGTTCGAGAAGCGTCGGCATAGGCCAGGGGCGCCATGGTCTCGCGGGCGCCGCGCAATTCGCGCCGGAGCTCGTCGCGCAATTCCCGCATCGGCCGGTTGAAGGAGTTGGCCTGCTCGGTGTCGCCGACCGAAAGATAAAAATTCCGGACCAGGGTCATGCCGCGGGCCCGGTCGAGGGCGCTCAAGCCCGAGCTCGGATCGCGGAAGCGGGCGCCCAAGCTCTCCAGCTCCTCGCGGATTCGCGAGGCGGCCGGTGAATCGGCGCCGCGCAAGATGCCATAGGCTTGGGTGAGGGTCTCCAGCCGGGTCAGATCGCCGCCGGCGGTGTCCGCGGCCGGCATGGCTTGCTCCAACTGCCGGAGGACTCGGGAAACTTCGGTCGAGTCGCCAAGGCCGGTGGCGGCTTGCAGGCCGTTCAGCAAGAGCTCGCGTCGTTCGGCCAAATCGGTGGTCGCCTCGGCTCGGGTCAGCAGCTCGGCGAGCCGTCCCCGAGTCTCGGAAGCCTCGATCAGGCTTTCCAAATTCAGCGCCGCGATATCGGCCGGCCGGTCACCGTCGATCAAGCGATCCAAATGAGTTCGGATCATGGCCGGATCGAGCTCGGCGTCGCCCGAGAGGAACATCGCCGTCATCTCGCCGGTGCGGCGCATCTCGGTGCTGATCTCGCTGTCGGTCATGTCGAGCGGAGCGGGGTGGGGGCCCCGGTCGATGCGGCCGAGGGCGGCATCGCGGAGGACGCTCCAACCTTGGAGCAGGGCCACCGATTCGGCGGCCAAGTCTTCGGCCGGGATGGCGTTGCTGTCGGCATTGGCCAGCAGCCGGGACCAGGTCCGGAGATCGTCGCGGAGGTGGGCGTGTTCGCCGAGCTCGCGGCTGATTTCGGCGGCGAAGCGGGCCTCGGCCAGTTGATCGGCGCTGGCGTGTCCGCCCGGCGGCACATAAAACCTCGCGCGCAGCACGTCGCGCAGCGCTCGCATCCCGGCTTCGACGCCGTTCAAATCCTCGGTGATCGCCCGGACCCGGCCTTCGTAAGCAGTGTACTCGGCATTGTCCCCGAAGAGGTAGCGGGTCGGGACGTGGGCTCCTTCATATTCGCGGGCGGCCCGATGGAAGCCGCGCAACATCCGCAAGTCCTCGAGCAGCTCGCGAGGGCTGCTGCGGAGGCCTTCTCGGATCTGGCGGGCCAGGGGCGGCAGGGTTTCGCGGAGGATGCGGCCGGCGGCGACCGGATCGCTGGAGCGCAGGGCTTCGTAACGGCGCATCTCGTCGCGGAATCGCTCGCGAGGCGTGCGAGTTCGACCCTCGCCGGTCGAGGTCGCGCCGAGGCTGGCTTCGGTTTCGGCCAGTTCCCGGCCGGCGATCGCCGGATCGACCCGCGGAGCTTCAACCTCGCGGGCTTCGGTAGGACGACGAGTTTCGATGGGCCGGGATTCGCCGGAAAGCGGCCCGAGTCCCCCTGCTGGGAGTCCTGTTCCTGGAATGATACGGGAGCTCATGCCGCCAAATGCCCTCTTGCCGGTGCTCCCCAAGGAATTGAATGGCTACATTAATATATCGGCGGAGAGTTCCCGGAGGTTGATAGGTTTTCCTAAAAAAAATTGTAGCTTTGGGAGGGGTCGGCGAAAACCCTTTTCCGGTTGGAATCGCTCTTTTTCCGGGGACTTAGCAACCTAGCGGGTGCCGAGCCGATATTCGTACAGCCTGGGGCGCCCCGCTTTCAAAGGACGCCCTGAATGCCCACCATCGATATCTCTCGTCTTTTCAGGATCTTACCTTCTTTTTTGCAAGAAAACCCCGAATTACAGGCTCAGGCCCTGACCCTGATCCGGATCGCCGACGGCAATGAAGCTCCCGACGCCGAGGATGCGGAGCTCAGCGGAGAGGAGATTCGCCGGCATGTCGAAAAGGCCCGGCAGGAACTGCAAGGCTTGAACCGGGATTGGGGGATCTTGAATGCCCAACGCCTCCAGCTGCTGGGGCCGGTGGAGCAGGCCCGGCAGACGCTGGAAGCCCTGGGGGTGGGAAGCGGGGTCCGGAGCCAAATCGAAACGGCGGCGACATGGGAAGAGCCGGCCCGATCTTTGAGCTTGGCCGAAATCGAGCGGCTGAGCCGAGAGCTGCAACAGGTCTTGGCCGAAAACTCCACCCTCAATCCCCTGAGCCTCGAGCTGGAGGCCCAGCGCTTCGTCCAGGAATTGTCCGAGATGGAGCGGGAGCATCCCGAGCGCTTCTTCCCCTCCGGCTCCGAAAGCCAAAGGGCCACCCTCAATCTCGAAGCCTTGCGCTGGATCGAGCCGCCGGAATGGGAGGCCATCTTGAACCTTCCGCCGCCCCGCGAAAACGAGACCGAGGCGGAGGTCGGTATCCAGGAAAGATTCTATCGGCTGATCTCGACCCTGATCTCGGTTGCCGACATCGATCCGCAGCAGCCGCCAGGCTCTTGGAGCCTCGAGTTCGCCGCGGTCGAACGGCGCTTTTCCCAGCTGCCCGAATCGGTTCGTCAGGCTTACGGCGACGCCGAGCATCTCATGGCCGAGCTGCGCTACGTCGCCCACGAAGTTTCGGAGGAGATCAACCGGCACTTGGCCGACCGGATTTTGGCCAACCCCGACTCGACCGTCGCCGGAATTTCGCTTCAGCCCTTGCTGGACGACGCGGAGACTTTGGCCGATCCCCGGGCTCAGCTTTTCCTCGAGGAGGCCGGGCCCGATGGAGTCCTCACCCGCTTGGAGCTGGGACGGAGCCTACGGCGCCACTACGCCGCGACGGACTCGCCGCCGGCCCAAGAGGACGTCCTCGACGAGCTGAAGCTGCTGATCACCGCCCGTTCGCCCCGGGAGGCCGGCGCCGAGCCGCCGAATTTCCGGCGCGAGGTCTCGCTTTTGGTGTTGAGCGACCTCCAACGGATGCTCGACGGATTCACCAACAGCGATCGGCGAATCGCGGTCGAAGGCGGCGGGAGCTTCGGCTGGGCGACGCCGCTGCTCGACGCCGCCACCTGGGTCGTCAGCCTTGGCGGCCGCACCACCGGCGGTCAGCTCTACAGCGACGTCCTGCGGGAGGCGGTCGAGGTCAACGACTCCCGGCGCAGCCATTCCTTGGCGCGGCTTCGCGACCTGATCGAGCGGCCTTCCTTTGAATTTCAGGATTGGTTGCGGGCTCGCGGGGCCGATCCCCATTCGGGGGCCATTCCCGAAGCCTTGGAATTTTTGCGGGCCACCGCGCCCGAACACGCCGCGATGCTGGCCGGCCCCTTTTTCCAAGCCCGGAGAATTTGGGACATCCGCAATATGCCGGATGCCGAGGAGCAAGCCCGGCATTGGCTGGCCTTCGCCTTGGAGCTGCGCGGTCGAAACGACCGGCCCTTCACGCTGGGCAACCATCTTTACGGTTATCATTCCTTTGGCTTGGGCAGCGGCACGGTTTCCTCCATCGTGAACAACGAGGACTACGCCCGCGCCATCCTCCACTCGCTGCGGGCCGAGTCGCGGTCGCCCGGCCTTCGGCTGGCGGCCGACCATAAGTACCGCCGCAGCCTGGGCTACGACATCCTCGATTCGGAGGGCCGCCTGGTCGAGCGGGGCGGCGGTGAGCTCGGCATCAACCCGGCCCTTTGGTTCCGAAATTTTTCCGATGAGGCGGCGGCGACGGCGATCGGCGACGGGGTTTTACTGGCCTCTTCTTTCTATGGCGGGGGTTTTCCGATGCGGGGCTTGCGGGCGCTCGGCAGCCAAGCCGGGCGGCGGGCCTTGCTCCAGGGACTCGGCCGTTTCGTCGGGCTGCGAGCCGCTCAAACGATCGAATTCGCCGAGATGCCCCTGCTCGGCCAGGCCGGCCGGGCTCCCTCTTGGTTGAGCCGCCGAGTCGCCGCGGCCGAGACCCGGCTCGGCGCCGCCCGAACCGAAGTCGCCCGGTTCCGAGAGCGGTTGAACGCCGGCGGATCCACCGACCTCGCCGAGCTTCGCCGGGGCTTGGCCACGGCCGAGGCCGGCGAATTCCGGGCCCAAGCCGCCCTCGACAGAGCTCGAAACGTCCATCGCATCCTCACCATGCCCCTTCGGGCGGGGGAGGCGGTGGCCGAGCTCGGCAAGGCCGCTTACCGGGGCAGCCGTTGGGTGCGTTGGCCCTTGCAAGCAGGTGGCTGGGTCTTGGGCAATGGCTTCACCCGTTACCTTTTCGCCAGCTACCTTTATCAACAGATTCGACGGCCTCGGCCGGAGCCCGATTTAAGCCGCTTCATTGAGTACCGAATTGGCCTGCCCTAAGCCGGTTTCGGCGCCAACAAACCGGCAAAATCAATGACTTATACCATGCCTCGGCTTTTTCTAGCGAAGCCAAGCAACTTTGCCCCTGCTGTCCCGATACTGAGGCGTGGCGAGCAATTTGTGCCCCGTAATCCATTGAACAAGGACCCTTTCGTAGGTCTTGGAGGAATGTCCCGATGACTCCGATTAAACCCCGCCTGTTTTCCGTTGCCGAAGAAAACGTTTGCCGCATGCCCGAGCCGATCGATTTTAGCGAGCTGGTTTGCCGTCAACCCGAGAGCGCCGCGACTTTCACCGCGACCCTGACTCGCGCTCCGGGTAGCCTCCATCCCCGTTACGAAAACCACATTTTGAACCGTCGCAGCCACTCGGCCCTGGCCAGCGCCCTCAGCGACACTCCGCATACCTCCGAGTCCCGGGCCTCCTATTCCAGCCCGTTTCTTTCCGGTGGATGGGGTTTGATCGCGGGCCTCGCCAGCGTCACCGGCTGCTCGAGCCACGATCCCCTGACCGAGACTCCGACCGACACCGATGTTCCGGATCCGTCGGATGGCGAGAATCCTCCGATGATCCCGGGTGAAGACGGCGGCCTCGGCGCCGGCATCCAAACCACTTTCGGCACCAGCGTTTGCCCGCTGCCCCTCGACCTCGACCAAGCCAACAACGCCAGCCAGGCCATCATGACCTGCGGCCACAACGGTCTTAACGGCACCGCCACCGGCGTCGGCACCGCCGAGCTGATCGACATCGCCAGCGGCAACGTGACCCCGCTCCAGCTTCCGACCACCTTGGACGGCGACGAGGCCCGGCCGGTCTCGACCTTCAGCAGCGCCACCGGCACCGGCGGCGTGATGTACACCGGTTTCGCCGCCGCCAACACCGTTCCGCAGCTCCAAGGCAACAATAGCCTGCTGTCGAACAGCGGCGTCTTCGTGTGGAACGAGAGCAGCCCCGGCGATGCCACCGCCGTGACCTTCCCGCGCATCGCCTTCGCCTCCTTCCTGCCCGACGAGCGCTTCCAGCTCGAGAACGAGCAGACCTTGACCGGCATTCGTCCGAACCGCCCGGTTTCGATGGTTCGCCAAGGCAACTACCTTTTCACGCTCAGCGATCCTTTCGCCCTCGACGGCGACGGCTCCCTGACCCGCGCTCCGGCGGTCGTTCACCGCTTCACCGTGGGCTCCAACGGCGCCCTGACTCCGGCTCCGATTCCGACCGCCAGCGGCAACCCGCTGGTCGTCGCCGGAACCGACGATCCGGCCAACGCCACCGTCCTCGCCGGCGCCTTCCGTCCCACCGCGATTGCCGCGGTCGGCTCGGATCGGATCGCGGTCCTGGTCCAAGGCTCCGAAGGCCTGACCTCGACCAGCAGCCTCCGCCTTTACACCAACGACATGGCTCCGACCGCCTTCGAAGCCGCGCCCAATGGCGACCCGGTCTCCAACGAGATCACGCTTCCGCCGGGCTTCGTCTCGAACAGCTCGAGCCAGCTCACCATCGTCGAGATCAACGGCCAGCCCCACGCTCTGGTCGGCAGCGAGGACGGCTCCGGCCGCATCGCGGTCGTCAACCTGAGCAGCAGCTTCGTTCCTTCCGAGGATCGGGTCCACTTGATCAACGTCTTCGACGAGGACCATGACCTGACCAGCGATCACGGCGACATCGCCAACATCGTGGTCCGGCCCGACGGTCAATTCGCTTACGCGATCTCGACCGACGGCAAGATCCGCGCGGTGGCCTTGAGCGGCACCCCCGGCGACACCGACTCCGGTTTCGGCGCGGTCGGCAACATCTACAACCTGACCGGCTCGGCCCCGGCCGACGGCGTCCAACAGCCCGCTCTGTTCTCGAACGGCGCGATTGTTTCGGCCCGTCCCCTGGCCTACAGCAAGGCTCCGATTCAGTAGGGGCACCCCTTTGCGGGTGCCCACCTGCAGCGATGGCAAAATCCCTGCCTAGGGCAGGGGCCAGCCCTGCCCCTACGATAAAATTCCAAATATAAAAACCCCCCACTGTTGGTAGGACCCGGTGGGGGGTTTTTCTTTTCTAGCAATGGCTAGGTCTAAACATGATTTAAATCAGGTTTTCCCCTTCGGCTCCGGCGCGGCCCTCCTTCTCGAAAAGGCGTAAAATAGAGGTGATGAATTTTTGGAATGTGAAGAAGAGGAGGACTTATGCGAACCTCGATTATTGCGCTAATAGCCGCACTGACCCTGGGGATCGGCGAAGCTTCGGCGGCCGTCGCCGATGCCGTGGATAGCAACCGCGATGGCATCATCACCCGCTCGGAATGGCGTGGCACCAGCCAGGCCTTCTATAGCCTCGATCGGAATCAGGACGGAATGTTGTCAGGCACCGAGATCAGCGCCATTTCCGATGACTTCGCCAGCCTCGACCTGAACCGCGACGGCCAGTTGAGCCGAGCCGAATCGAATTTGAGCTATTCGACCTTCATGGGGCGGGATCTCAACCAGGATGGCATGCTGAGCCGCTCGGAATATCTCCAGCAGGCCAGCCCCGGCTACGGCTCGACCTTCGACCGTCTCGACCTGAACGCCGACCGGGTCATCTCGCAATCGGAGTACAACGGGACCACCGCCGCCTTCAACCGGCTCGACGTCAATAGCGATGGCTACCTGACTCGAAACGAGTTCAACCGGACCGTCGTCGCCACCGACGCCTTCGGCCGGATGGACGAGGACCAAAGCAATTCGATCAGCCGCTCGGAATGGACCGGCAGCGACCGGGCCTTCGATCGGATCGATCGGAACAACAACGGGCTCATCAGCCGCGGCGAGTACCGGAACCGGAACAATACCCGCCGGGCCACCTTCGAAGCGATGGACCTCAATAATGACGGCTTTCTATCCTCGAGCGAATGGCGGGGTGACAGCAGCAGCTTCGAGACCATCGACCGCAACGACGACGAATTCCTGTCGCGGTCCGAGATTCAGGCCCGGAGCGGCGTCAGCGTGATCGACGCACTGTTCAATTCGATCATGAATCTCCGCTAAGCCGGAGCTCGTGGACGGCCTAGGACTTCTTGCGAGATCGCGGCGCCGGGGCGCCGTCGCCGGTTTGGCGCGGCTCGACTTCGGTGGCCGGAACCTCGCGGTTGTCGAGCTGGAGGATGTCGTAGGTTTCCTTGCGCTCGGCCGAGTAGAAACTGATCGAGCGGAAGTCGGAGATGTCGACGGTGCTGGGGAAGAAGAGATCGAGGGTCTCGGAATAGCCCATGGCCACCGCCACCGGATACTCGACCATTTCCTTCATCTGGCCGGGCAAGCGGCTCCAGATCGCCGGGTCTTTGATCCGGAGGCTGTTGTAAGCCTTGCGCTTCTGGCCGGTGGCGTCGACGATCTCCCAGCGGTCGCGAAGCGGGTTGAGCTTGAGAATGTCGGTGCCGTTGTTAGTCAGGCCGACGGTCACGATCTTGTAGCCCGGCACCAGGTTGTCGAGGGCCGGCTCGTATTTGGCCTCGATGATGATCCCATGCTGATGGAGCTCGACCCGGGCCGAATTTTTGGGGCCGCTCTCGCGGGCCGAAAAGCAGGCCGTGAGCGCGAGGAAGGTCAGGGCGGGAAGGAAACGGCGGATTTTTTCCATTCCAGGGTCATTTGCGATTTTGCCGGCTTTGTCAAGGGGGCGGGATGCCTTCGCCGGGAGCGGCTTTGGGGGGAAGGACCTTGAAGGGGCCCACTTCCTTGGCGAAGTGGCAAGCCACCCGATGGCCCGGCACCAGCTCTTCCAAGGGAGGCACTTTTTCAGCACAGACTTCCTGAGCATAGGCGCAGCGGGTCCGAAAGACGCAGCCCGAGGGCGGAGCCATCGGCGAGGGCGGATCGCCGCGCAGAATGATCTTCTCCCGCTTGACCCGGGGGTCGGGCACCGGGACCGCCGAGAGCAGGGCGTGGGTGTAGGGGTGATGCGATTCCGAAAGGCGGGAGCTGGGCAGCTCCTCGACCACGTGACCCAAGTACATGACGGCGATGCGTTGGCTCAAGTGGCGCACGACTTTGAGGTCGTGGGCGATGAAAAGGTAGGTCAGGTTCATCTCGCGCTGCAGCGAGGACATCAGATTGATGATCTGGGCCTGGATGCTGACGTCGAGAGCGCTGACCGGCTCGTCGGCCACGATGAGCTTGGGGTAGAGCATCAGGGCCCGGGCGATGCCGATGCGTTGGCGTTGGCCGCCGGAGAACTCGTGGGGATACTTGGCGTAGGCCTCGGGCGGCAGCCCGACTTTTTGGAGCATCTCCAGCACCCGGTCCTTTCGCTTCCCGCCGTTTTCCAGGCCATGGACCACCAGGGGCTCGGTCAGGGTCTGGCCGACCGTCATCCGGGGGTTGAGCGAAGAATAAGGGTCCTGAAAGATCATCTGGAATTTGCGGCGCAGCGGCCGAAGCTGGCGCTCCTTGAGGCGGGTCAGATCCTCGCCGTCGAAGTGGATCGAGCCCGAGCTGGGATGAAGCAGCCGCATGATCAGCCGAGCCAAAGTGGTTTTGCCGCAGCCCGATTCGCCGACCAGCCCCAGGGTTTCGCCTTCTTTGAGGCCGATCGTGACGTCGCTGACCGCATGAACATGGCCGACGGTCCGGCCGAAGAGCCCGCCCCGGACCGGGAATTTTTTGACGATGTTTTTGGCTTCGAGCAGCATATTTAATAATTGAGGCAGCGGACCTCTTGGCCCTCGCCGACATATTTAAAGGGCGGAATCCTTCCCCGGCAAGCCTCGACCGCCCGGGGGCAGCGGGGCGCGAAGCGGCAGCCCGGCGGGATCCGCGAGAGGTCCGGAACCATTCCCTTGATCGTGTGCAGGGACTCGCCGCTGTCCTTGAAGAGCGGCGGAATCGATTGGAGCAGGCCGATGGTGTAGGGATGCTTGGGCTTGCGGAAAAGCCGCTTGGCCGGCGCCCGCTCCACGATCATCCCCGAGTACATGACGATCACGTCGTCGCAGACTTCGGCCACCACGCCCAGGTCGTGGGTGATCAGGATCACCGACATGTGCATCTCGTCGATCAGCTCCTTCATCAATTGGAGAATTTGGGCCTGGATCGTGACGTCGAGCGCGGTGGTCGGCTCGTCGGCGATCAGGATGTCGGGCTTGCAGGAGAGGGCCATGGCGATCATCACCCGTTGGCGCATGCCGCCGCTGAGCTGGTGCGGATAGTCGTGGATCCGCTTCTCGGGATCGGGAATCCGGACCTTGCGCAGCATCTCGATGGCGATTTCCTGGGCTTCCTTCTTGCCGACCCCTTGGTGCAGCCGCACCGCCTCCTCGATTTGGTCGCCGACGGTGAAGACCGGGTTGAGCGAAGTCATCGGCTCCTGGAAGATCATCGCGATCTTATGGCCGCGGATTTTTCGCATTTCCTCGTCGCTCAAGCGGTAGAGGTCGATGCCGCCGGCCTCGGGCAGCTTTTCGGCTTGGACCTCGGCGGTGGGTTCGCGGCGGCTTTGCTCGAGCAGGATCGGGTTGACCGGCGTGGCCTCGCTGGGCTCCTCGCCGCTCTTGGCGATCTCTTCGGGCGACACCCGCGGGGCGCTGAGGCCCGGGACCTCGCCGTGGTAGAAGGCATGGCCCTCGGCGATCTGGCCCGGCTTCTCGATGAGCTTCAACAGCGAAAGGGCGGTGACGGTCTTGCCGCAGCCGGACTCGCCGACCAGCCCTAAGACCTTGCCTTGGTCGAGGTGAAAGCTGATCCCGTCGACCGCCGGCGCCGGCTGGCCCTTGACCGGAAAGGTGATGCGCAGGTTTTTGACTTCGAGAATCTTCGGCATATTTTCTTGTAGGGGCGGGCCTTGCGCCCGCCCGCTTGCGGGGATTCCGTTGGGCATATAGGGCGACCGCGAGGGTCGCCCCTACAATCATTACGTCTTCAACTTCGGATCGACCGCGTCCCTCAGTCCTTCCCCTACCAGATTGAAAGCGGTGATCGTGAGAAAAATCGCGAGTCCCGGGAAGGTGGTCAGCCACCAGGCGACGTCGATCGCGCTCTTGGCTTGGCTGAGCAGCTCGCCCCAGCTCGGAGTCGGCGGCCGCACGCCGAAGCCGAGGAAAGACAAGGAGGACTCGATCAAGATCGCGGCCGCGATGCCGAAGGTGGCGCTGACCAAAACCGGCGCCATCGCGTTGGGCAATAGGTGGCGAAAGAGGATCCGGCGAGTCGGCATGCCTTGGCTCAGGCAGGCGGTGACGAAATCCTGGTTGCGCAATTTGAGGAACTCGCCGCGAGTCAAGCGGGCGATGCCGGTCCAGCCGGTGAGGCCCAGGACGATCATGATGTAGAGCAGATCCTGGCCCAGCACCGCGACTAAGGAGAGGATCAGGAAGAAAGTCGGGAAGCAGATCATGATCTCGATCATGCGCGAGATCCAGAGGTCCCAGCGGCCGCCGAAGTAGCCGGCCAGCGAGCCCAGGAAGATTCCGATGAAAGTGTAGATCGCCACCGCCACCAAGCCGACCGAGAGCGAGATCCGGCTGCCGTGGATCAGCCGGCTCAAGACGTCGCGGCCCTGCTGGTCGGTGCCCAGCCAATGGTAGCGGCTGGGCGGCTCCAGGATCTCCTCCAGGTTGTAGTCATCGGGCGAGTAGGGCACCGGGGCATGGCGGAATTCGGCGCCGTCGGCCTTCCATTTCGCGAAATCGACGTCGCGCAATTCCGGATAGAGGTTGAGCTTGCGAGTGACCCATAGCTTCTGGAGGATCGGGAGATAGACCTTGTCCTGATATTTGACGTAGAAGGGCTCGCTGTTGGCGAGCAGCGGTGCGAGGATCGCCACCGCGACCAGAAAGGCGATGACCACCATACCCAGTCGGTTGAGCGGGCTGCGCTTGAATTGAGTCCAGACCTGGCCCCAATAGCGCGGCGAGGATTCGGCTTCGCTCTCCGGGGTTTCGCCGATCGGAGCCGGTTTTTGCTGGATCGCGGTCACGCTTCTTGCCTCCCTTGGAAGCTGATCCGGGGATCGGCGAAGGCGTAGGCCAAGTCGCTGATCAAGAGGCTCAGCAGGGTGAGGAAGGCCGAGATCGAGGTGATGGCCATGATCGTCGGGTAGTCGCGGGAGCTGATCGCCTCGAAGGCCAGCTTGCCCATCCCGGGAATGCCGAAGATCTGCTCGATGATGACCGAGCCGCCGAGCAGGGCCGGGAGCAAGGTTCCGAGCAGGGTGATCTGGGGGATGAGCGAGTTGCGGAAGGCGTGGCGCCAGATCACCTTCTTCCGGGGCAGGCCTTTGGCCCAGGCGGTTCGGACATAGTCCTGGCGGACGACCTCGAGCATGGTGGTCCGGGAAAAGCGGGTCAGGTAGGCGAAGCTGCCGTAAACCATCGTCAGCACCGGCAGGACCAAGTGCCACAGGATGTTCCCGGCCTTGAGCGGGAAAGGATATTCGTCGGCCCCCTCCGACATGAGGCCGCCCAGCGGAAACCAGTTCAAATGATCGCCGCTCGCGAAATACATCAGCAGCAGGTAGGCCACCCAGAAGCTGGGCAGCGAGTAAAGGACGAAGAGCAGGACCATCAGGGCCTTCTCGCCGAAGGCTTCGCGGTGCATCGCCGAATAAACCCCGAGCGGGATCGAGATCAAATAGGCGACGAAGAACTCGATCAGGTTGAGCGAGAGGGTGATCGGCAGAGCCTCGCGGATCTTGTCGATGACCGGCCGGTGGTCCTTGAAGGAGTTGCCGAAGTTCAGCTGCGCCACGTTGAAGAGCCAGATTTTGAATTGGATCCCGTTTTGGCCCAGCCACTCCAGGGCTTTCCGGGTCGGATAGGGCTTGTCCTGGGGATCGGAGCCGTAGATCCGAGTCGTCACCTCGGCGATGAAATTTTCGTAAGAAGCCGGCAGGTCGACCTTGAGGCCGTAGAGCTTGAGCAGCTCGTCGGTGACTTGCTGGGAAACCGCCGTTTCCTTCAGGCCCTGGGCGGCCTGGAGCTTGAGGGTCACCGGGTTGCCCGGCGCCAGCCGGACGATGACGAAGGTCAGCACCAAAATTCCGAGCAGGGTCGGAATCATCGCGAAGAGCCGCTTGATGACGTAAGCGGTCACGGCGGCCCCTTTCCGACTTTCCATTCCAGGACGTCGACCCCGACCGGATAGATCCGGACGTTTTCGAAGCGCCGGCTCCGGGCCACCAGCGCGGGCCGGGCGTAGAGGAAGGCGTAGGGCTGCTCCTCGTAGATCAGGCGGTGGAAGCGATGATAGAGCCCGGTCCGCCGCTCCTTGTCGAAGGTCCGGCGGGCCTCTTCCAGCAGGCGGTCGGCCTCGCCGTTCTCGAAGCCGACGAAGTTCGAGCCCTTCTCGGCCTGGCTCGAATGCCAAACTTGGTAAGGGTCCTGGTCGAAGCCGAAGCTCCAGGCCAGCGACACCGCATCGAAGTTACGGGTGTTCAGCTGCTGCACGAAAGTCGCCCATTCCATCGTTTGGATCTCCACCTCGATGCCGGCGCCGGCGAAGTCCTTTTTCATGATGGTGGACAGGTTGGTGTAAAACTCCGCCCCCGAGGGAACCAGGAAATTGAAGCGGAAGGGCACGCCGTCCTTGTCCCGAATGCCATCGCCATCGTGATCGATCCATCCGGCCTCGTCGAGGAGTTTTTTGGCCCCGGCCGGGTCGAAGCCGATCTGGGGCAGGCTGGGGTCATACTCATAGCCGAAGATCCAGAAAGGCCCGGTGGTCAGCCGGCCCAGGCCGTACTCCAGGTTTTTCAAGATCGACTCGCGATTGATCAGCATGGCCAAGGCTTTGCGGACCGATCGGTCTTGGAAATAGGGCCGCCGCAGGTTCCAGCCGACGTAGAAATAGGACGGCGTGTAATACTGATGCTTTTCGAAGAGCTGCTTGAAGGCCGGCGTGTCGGTCTGTTTGGACCACTGCTTGGCGTTCAAGCTGTCCATGTCGATCTCGCCTTTCTTCAAGCGCTGGAAGGCGACGACGTCGTCGGGAATGATCTTGAAGATGAGGCGCTTGATGTCGGGAAAGCGCGACCGGTCCCAGTATTCCTCGTTGCGCTCGAGGACGATCCGAGCTCCGGTGTCCCAGCGCTTGAACTTATAAGGCCCGTTGCCGACCGGCGCCCGGCCGGCCGGGTTGGTGTTGAAGTCCTTGCCGTCGTCGAAGATGTGCTTGGGGATCACCGGGATGCCGCCGACGAACTCCATCGCCTTGAAGTAAGGCTGGGCGTAAGTGAAGCGCACCGTGTAGTCGTCGAGCTTTTCGACCTTCTTGATGTCCTTGTAGTAGACCCGGAGGTGGGGCGCGTCGACTTTCTCGTTCATGATCGTTTCGAAGGTGTAGACGACATCCTCGGCGGTGAAGGGCTTGCCGTCATGCCACTTCACGTTCTGGTGGAGCTTGAAAGTGTAGGTCAGCTTGTCGTCGCTGACTTCCCAGGATTTGGCCAGCCGGGGAATGAATTCGAGGGTGCTGTTGTCGCGCTCGATCAAGCTGTCGAAGACGAAGGAGTTGATCCGGCCTTCGTAGGCATCGGTGGCGGTGATCCGGTTGAGCGTGTCGGGCTCGGCGCCGAGATGGTAGATCAGGGTGTAGGGGTCTTTCGGCGCCTCGACCCGGCAGCCCGCAAGCCCGGCCAAACCGGCGAAAATCAAAGCGAATTGGATCCGGAAAATAGCCCGCATGAAGATGGCCAGGGTGAGGCTAAAGCCTCGAAATGTCAACGGTTTTTGGTATCGAAACTCGAGTCGACGTCGCGCGAGGCCGGCGGCCGGAAGGCGACCTGCTGGAGCTGCAAGGTCAGGCTGATCGAGGGCTTGCGAAAGCTCCAAGCGATGCGGTGGGGAAATTCGCGGCCCTCGACCTTCGAGTAATCCGAATAGTCGACGCGGTAGCTCCAGGCTTTTCCCGAGGGCTTGGCCTCGTAGAGACGGAGCTGCGGTCTTTCGGCGTCGACCCGCAGGCTGTCGTCGGGACGAATCACCCAATGGGGCGGCGGCTGGGCCGCCGAGTTTTCGCGCTCGACTTGGAGGATGGGAGAATCCGGCAGCCTCAGCAGGAGGCGGTCGACCAGGTCGTCGACGCTTAGCGGAAGGTGCAGGGCCTTGCGCAGCGCCTGGTCGTCCTGGACGAAGCGCTGGGATCGTCCGCTCCGATTTTCGTAATAGTAGACGCTTTCGCCGTCGGCGACGACCTGGGCAACCTCTTGGCCTAGATCATCCAGGATCCGGAGCGAAAGCCGGTTGGGGGCGGCGACTTCGAGGACGGCGTCGAAGTGGCGGCCTTGCTTGCCGCGCTGGATCCGGGCCTGGGCATAGGCCGAGAGGTATTCGAGGCCGGCTTGCTTGGCGGCAAGCTTGCGGACCGCGAGGCCCACCCGCTCGGCGTGCGCGGTATCGACCGCTTGGCGGTCGGCGGCGGTCCGGGGCGGCGCCTTGGCGCAGCCGGCGAGGAAGGCCGCGACGAATAAGATGGTCATTAACGAACGAAGCATGGTCGCCTTTGTCATTCCTCAGGATGATATTTTAGATTAAATCGGTCCGCCTCCGGCAAGCGAGCTCAATTTCGACCGGATCCGCTTGAGGTCGGCTTGCTCCCGAGCCTCGGGATTCGGCTCGCCGAGAGCGGCGCTGACCGCCGATTCGAAGCAGACCCGGGCCTTGGTCTTGTCGCCCAGGGCCAGGTAGACGTCGCCCATGTGCTCGAGGATGGTCGGCTCCTCGGGTGAAAGCTTGTCGGCCTTTTGCAGGAGCTGGAGGGCTTTTTCGAAATTTCCCAGCTTGTAGTGGGCCCAGGCCAGCGAGTCCATGATGTAGCCGTCCTCGGGCTTGAGCTGGTTGGCCTTGGTCAAGAGCTCGAGGGCCTCTTGCAGCTGGATGCCGCGGTCGGCGTAGGAATATCCGATGTAGTTGAGGGCCGAGGCGTTTTGGGGGTTGAGCTGGAGGACCCGGCGCATCGATTCGATGCTCTTTTCGAAATGGCCCTGCTTGTCGAGCAGGACGCCCTTGCTGAAGAGCAGCCGCTCCTGGTCGGGGAAACGCTTGAGCCCTTGATCGACCGTGGCCACGGCCTTGGGGTAGTTTCCTTCCTTCCCATAAAGGGTGCCGATCATCTCATAGAGCTCGGGCATGTCCTTCCGCTTCTTCAGCGAGCCTTCGAGGTAATGAATGGCCTCGGCATTGCGATCCAGCTCCTGATAGACGAAGGACAGTCGAACCAGCGACTCCTTGTAGAGCTCGGAGCTGGGCGGGACGCTGCGGAAATGTTCCAGCGCCCGGTCGTAATTCTTGCGCTGGGCCTCGAGCAGCCCGAGATAATAGGAAACCCGGTCATTTTGGGGATTGAGCTGGAGCGCCTTGTTGAAGCGGTCGATGGCCTGGTCGAACTCCTTCATCTCGTAATAGATGAGGCCGATGCGAAGCTTGATGGGAATGTCGTGCGGCGCCAGGTGCTCGATCCTCAGCAGGATCTTCAAGGCCTCGGGATATTTCTTTTCGTCGAGATAGAGCTGGGCCAGCGAGGCCAGGGCCTTGATGTCGTCGGGATCCCGCTCCAGGACCTCGCGGAATGCCTGAATGGCCTGGGCCGAGCGGTTGGCTTGGGAGGCGTAAAGGGTGCCCAGGTAATAATAGGCGTCGGCGGCGTCGGGATCGACCTTGAGCAGGCGTTGGACCGTCGCGATGGCTTTTTCGGGATTCTTGCGCAGGGCGTATTCCCGGGACAGCATGGTGTAGCACTCGCTCTCCGAGACTTGAAGGCGGATGCAGGTTTCGTATTCGGCGACCGCCTTATCGCTTTCCTGTTTCACCGAATAGAGCTTGCCGCGCAGCAAGTGGAGGCTGGCGTTGTTGGGGTCGAGCGCCAGCGCCTTGTCGATCTCCAGGCTGGCCTGCTCGAATTGGTTGCCTTGGGCCAAGTTGCGGGCCAGCTCGCCATGGAGGTAGCTGGAGTCCGGATCCTGGTTCATCGCTTTGCGGAGAGAGTCGATGGAAAAAGCTTCTTGGTCCCGCAGCTCGTGAAGCCGGGCGTCGATGTAGTGGAGGGCGCTGTTGCCCTCGGGTTCGATGTCGCCGGAGCTGAAGAGGGGATGTTTGGGCGTGGTGCCGACGGCCAAGCCTGAGCTGGCGTGGGCCTGCGGCTTGGACCCTGTCGCGCAGGCCGCTGCGGAAAGCAGCCCCAAGCCCAGGGCGAAAATGCTCAACGGTCGGCGGAATTTCAAAACCATAAACGTCTTAATCTAATTGAAGCCGAAGCTCCTTCCTACGACAAGTGGGGAACGCGGCGAAAGGGGCTTTTTTTGCCTTATTTTTGCCGCCGGGCGGCTAGAAAGTACTCCTGGTTTCCCTTGTCGCCGGCAATGGCGGCCGCTTCGGAGCCCAGGACCTCCAGGCCGGAAGCCGCGGCGAAGTCGGCCATATCCCGGACGATGGCAAGCCGCAGGGCCTCGTCCCGGACGATGCCCCCCTTGCCGACCTGATCGCGGCCGGCTTCGAATTGGGGCTTCACCAAGAGGACTACGGTCAGGGGACCGGGGCAGGCCTTTAAGACTGGGGGAAGGACGAGTTTAAGCGAAATGAAGGAAACGTCGAAGACCGCGAGCTCAATCGGTTCCGGCAGGTCGGCCGGGCTTAAGTGCCGGACATTGAAGTTTTCCCGTGAAATCACCCGCGGATCGGCCCGCAGCCGGTCGTGGAGCTGGTGGGTTCCGCTGTCGAAGGCATAGACCCGCCGAGCTCCCCGCTGCAGGAGGCAGTCGGTGAAGCCGCCGGTCGAGGCCCCGACGTCGAGGCAGACCCGGCCGGCCGGATCGATGTCGAAGTCTTCCAGGGCCCGGGCCAGCTTGACCCCGCCGCGGCCCACATAGGGATGGTCGGGGCCCTTGACCCGGATCGGCTCCTCGGCGCCGAAGCTTTGGGAGGATTTGTCGATGCGGCGGTCACCGACGTAGACCTGGCCGGCCATCACCAAGGCCTGGGCCCGCTCCCGGCTGGGCGCGAGGCCGAGCTCTACGAGTAATTGGTCGATGCGAATTTTAGGCGTATCCATCCCGGATCATCTTTTCGGTGGTCGCCCAATCGATGCACTTGTCGGTCACCGAGACTCCGTACTTGAGCTGGCTTAAATCCTTGGGAATGCTCTGGTTGCCCTCGGACAAATTGCTCTCGACCATCATCCCGACGATGGAACGGTTGCCGGCCTTCACCTGGGACAGGACCTCGGCGAAGACGCCGGGCTGGCGGCGGTGATCCTTGTTGGAGTTGCCATGGCTGCAATCGACCATGATCGAGGCTCGAAGCCCGGCCTTTTCCAACTCCTGCTTGCAACGGGCGATGCTGGCGGCATCGAAATTGGGCTGGCTGTCGCCGCCCCGCAACACGATGTGGCTGTAGCCGTTGCCCTTGGTCTGAAAGACCGAGATCCGGCCCTCCGGGTCGATGCCCAGGAAAGAGTGGGGCGCCAGCGCCGATTTCATGGCGTTGATCGCGACTTGGATATTGCCGTCGGTGCCGTTCTTGAAGCCCACCGGCATGGAGAGGCCGCTGGCCATCTCGCGGTGAGTTTGAGACTCGGTGGTTCGGGCGCCGATGGCT
This sequence comes from bacterium, assembly GCA_035281585.1. Lineage (NCBI taxonomy): Bacteria > bacterium. The sequence continues at coordinate 8,374 of DATEDP010000070.1, read as the reverse complement.
GACCAAGAGATCAGCTCCGAGAGGTACTGGGGCACGATGGGGTCCAGGGCCTCGGTGGCCGTGGGCAGGCCCATCTCGGTGAGCTGGACCAGGAGCTTGCGGGCGATCTTGATCCCCTCCTCGATGTGAAAGGAGTCGTCCATGAAGGGGTCGTTGATCAGGCCTTTCCAGCCGACGGTGGTGCGGGGTTTTTCGAAGTAAACCCGCATGACCAGGAGGAATTTATCCTGGACCTCCTCGGACAGCTTTTTCAGCTTTTCGGCGTATTCCAGGGCGGCCTGGGTGTCGTGGATCGAGCAGGGGCCGATCACGACGAACAGGCGGGAGTCCTTGCCGTCGAGGATATTTCGGATGATTTCCCGGCCTTGAGCCACCACTTGGCGCGATTTTTCCGAAACCGGGAGCTGGGCTTGAACTTGCTTGGGCGTCGGCAGCAGGCTGTAGCCGGCCACATTGACGTTGACTAGATTGATTTCGCTCATATTTTCGATCCTAACGTCCGAAAAAGCCTGCCGACAAGGGATTTTCGTCCCTTGACGCACCTTGGCCGGGACCGTCAGCCGATATTGCCAATAGAAGCCGCCGCCATCTTGACTTAGCTGGGCTCCGGCTTAACTGTGTTGATCGAGGTGTTTATGGACAACCCGGAAGTGACCCCCCTACCGAATTTCCAAGAAGAGCTGGCCAAAAAGGTTCTGGCCGATGTCGGCTTGAAGCGCCTGGCCCATTTGCCTTTCCTGACTCTCTTCTACCTCCACTTCCAGCACAACCTGGTGACGACGCCGGTGACCGCCCTCGAGCTGGCCGCTTATCTCGGCGTCGACGTCAAGGTCTCCGAAGGCATCCTCGAGTATTTGAAGGAAACCGGCGTCGTCCGCGAATTCAAGCGGGATCTGCCGGCTTACACCTTGCAAAAGGAGCTGCATGAATTGAAGGTGATCGAGTTGCTCCCGCTGCTCAGCCGCTTCGCCGAGCTCTGCCAGGCGATCGATCCCGCCGCCACCGCCGCCCAAGTGGCCGAGGCCGACGAGAAATACCGCCGGATCTACTCCGAGCTGGCCAGCGAGATCCTCCAGCTCTTCGGCAAGCAGCCGGTCAACGAGCTGCCGATTTAGTAGGGGCGGGCCTCGCGCCCGCCCGCGCTACGTACGTTGTTGGGTAGACTGGGCGACCGCAAGGGTCGCCCCTACGAGAGGGCATTTTCAATCCTAGCCAAAGCCCTCTCCCTCCCCAACACCGCCACCACGTCGAAGATTCCCGGGCTGATCGTCGATCCGGTGAGAGCCGAGCGCAGCGGTTGAGCGACCTTGCCGAGCTTGAGCGAATTCTTCTCGGCGAATTGATTGAGGGCCGCCGCCACCGAGTCGTGGCTGTAATCCTCCAGCGCCGTCAAGACCGACTTCAGCTGATCGAGGATCTGTTTGCCGGCCTCGTCGAGCCCTTTCTTGCGAGCCTCTTCCACGATCTCGATCTTCTCCCGGAAATAAAAATCGGCCATCTCGGCCAGCTCGACCAAGGTCTTCACCTTCTCCTGGCAAGAGGCCAGGGCTTTGGCGGCATACTTTTCATCCTCGATCTTCAAGCCGCGCTTTTCCAAAAAGGGCCGGGTCGCCGCCAGGAGCTTCTCCGGCGCATAGGCCCGGATCCACAGGCCGTTGAGCCAAATTAGCTTTTCGGGGTTGAAGACCGCCGCCGATTTGCCGACCGCGGCGATGTCGAAGATCTCGACCAGCCGCTCCAAGGAAAAGACCTCTTCGTCGCCGTGGGCCCAGCCCAGCCGGACCAGGTAGTTGAGCATCGCTTCGGGCAAATAGCCCTGTTCCTGGTAGGCCAGGACGCTGGTGGCGCCATGGCGCTTGCTGAGGCGGGTCTTGTCGGCGCCCAGGATCATCGGGACATGGGCGAAGGCCGGCGTCGGATAGTTGAAGGCCCGGTAGAGCTGGATCTGGCGCGGCGTGTTGTTGAGGTGGTCGTCGCCCCGGAAGACATGGGTGATCTCCATCGTCACGTCGTCGACGACCACGACGAAGTTATAAGTCGGGGTGCCGTCGGTCCGGGCGATGATCAGGTCGTCGAGCTCGGAGTTCTCGAATTCGACCCGGCCCTTGATCAGATCCTCGACCACGGTCTTGCCCTCGTCCTCGGAGCGGAAGCGGATGCAGTGGGGCCGGCCATCCTGGGCCGCGACCTCGGGCGGAATCGGCCGGCAAGTTCCGTCGTACTTGGGCTTGCGGCCTTCCTTCATCGCGGCCTGGCGCTTCTCCTCGATCAGCTCCGGCGGGCAGAAGCAGCGGTAGGCCTTGCCCTCGTCGAGCAGCCGCTTGAGGTGAGCTTGGTGGATGTCGCTGCGCTGCATCTGGAAATAGGGCCCCTCGTCGTAACTCAGGCCCAGCCAATCCATCGCCTGCAAGATCGATTGGATGTACTCCTCGGTGCTCCGTTCGACGTCGGTGTCCTCGATCCGGAGAATGAATTTCCCGCCGGTCTTCTTGGCCATCAAGTAATTGTAAAGCGCGGTCCGGGCGCCGCCGATGTGGAGGTGGCCGGTGGGCGAGGGGGCGAAGCGGTAACGGTTCATCGGATGGGACTAACTTAGGGCTCCCGGCCCCGGCAAGGTGAAATTGGCTAGCTCACGACGATGCCGGCATAGCCGACGACGCCGGAGTAATCGCCGGTCACGTCGCCGCTGGTGGCGTGTTTGACCAATTCGGCCCGGGTGGCCCCCAGCTTCTTGGCCGCGGCCAGCATGCAAGTGGCGGGGATGATCCCGCACATCGAAATACGCTCCTCGTGGACGGTCCGGTAGAGCCGCTCCGGGTCGAGCGAAAGGACGGCGTCGATGGCCTGTTGGTCCTTGAGCAGGGTCCGCTCCTGGGACTCATAGTGGTTCATGTCGCTGGAGGCCACGATCAAGATCTTCTCCTCGCTCTCGCCGATCGCCTGGGCCAGCCCCTCGCCCAAGCTCAAGCATTCGCCGAGGCGGAAATGGGAAAGACAGAGCGGCACGAAGCTGAAGCCGGGATGGGCGACTTGGAGAAAGGGAAGCTGCACCTCCAGCGCGTGCTCCCGGCGGTGGGCGGCTGAGTCCTCTTCCAGCCAGGGAACTAGCTCGACCAGCCGGCGGGCGAGATGGGCGTCGATCGGCGCCTCACCGAGCGGTGTCAGCCAGGAGCCGTATTGGTTGATGGCGGCGTAAGCTCCATGGCCGGTGTGATTGGGGCAGAGGACGATCAGCTTGTCCGGGATCTCGATCCGCGAGAGGACCGCGCCGGCGACCTGGCCCGAGTACATGTAGCCGGCGTGGGGTGAAACGACGCCGATAGCCTCCGTCTTGGCGGCCGCAGGCTGGAGGTAATGCTCGACCTCTTGGCGCAATCGCGAGGGATTGGCCGGGTAGAAGGTCCCAGCAACGGCGGGTTCGCGCATCATGGTGTGGATATTCTATTCAACTGTCATCCTGAGCGCTAGCGAAGGATCTGCGACTGCCTTGGGTGGTAAGGATCCTTCGGCCCCTTCGTGGCCTCAGGATTACAGGGACAAGGCTATTGGGATTGGCAAGGACTTTGCTTTTCAGGAAGGGAAATTCCGACGAAAGGATTTCCCATGTCTTCCCAGATTCCGTCCCATCCGGTTTACCGCTCCGGCGAACGCTGGAAATACAAGGCTCCGCCGGGGCAGGAGGATTCCCGTTTGGTGGTCTTGGGCGCCGAAAAGGACGGGGCCTGCGGCTGGATCATCCATATTTCGGTCGAAGGGCTCCGACTTCCGGCCCCGCGCCATCCCGATGGGGTCGTGACCGAGATCATGCATTTTCCGGTTTCGCTGGTGAGCTTCGAGCAAGCCTTGATCGCCGAAGACAAAGCCGCCTTCGCCCCGGTGGCCTACAACAAGGGTTACGAAGCCTGGCGTGAAAACCAAGGCGGAGTTTGGAGCGTGCCGATCGCATCCTTGGTGAAGTCGATCGCTGGATTTTATTCCGATGAAGATTAGCGCTTGCTGCGGTCGATGCCGCCGCCGAGCCAGGGCATCATGCCCCGAAGCTTGGCGCCGACCTGCTCGATCGGGTGGTTCTCGCCCTTCTTGCGGAGGACGTTCATGTTGGGCGCGCCCTTTTCCTTCTCCTCGATGTACTCCTTGGCGAAGGCGCCGGATTGGATCTCGCCCAGGATCTTCTCCATCTCGTGGCGAGCCTTGCTGTCGATGATGCGGGGGCCGCGGGTCAGGTCGCCGTACTCGGCGGTGTCGGAGATCGAATAGCGCATGTTGGCGATGCCGCCGGCGTAGATCAGGTCGACGATCAGCTTCACCTCGTGGAGGCATTCGAAATAGGCGACCTCCGGCTGGTAGCCGGCATTGATCAGGGTCTCGAAGCCGTTCTGGATCAGGGCGGTGAGACCGCCGCAGAGCACGACCTGCTCGCCGAAGAGATCGGTTTCGCACTCTTCCTTGAAAGTCGTCTCGATGACGCCGGCTCGGGTGCCGCCGATGCCCATGGCGTAGGCCAAGCCGATGTCTTTGGCCTTGCCGGTGGCGTTCTGCTCGACCGCGATGAGGCAGGGGACGCCCTTGCCTTCTTTATATTGATCGCGGACCAGGTGGCCGGGGCCCTTGGGCGCGATCAGGATCACGTCGAGGTCGGGGCGGGGGACGATCCGCTTGAAATGGATGTTGAAGCCGTGGGCGAAGAAGAGGGCGGCGCCCTTCTTGAGGTTGTCCTTGAGGTGCTTGTCGTAGAGCTCTTTCTGGGACTCGTCGGGCACGACGATCATGGCCACGTCGGCCCACTTGGCGGCCTCGCTGTTGTCGGTGAAGACTTCGAGGCCGTAGTTCTTGGCCTTCTCGATGCCGGCGCTGCCGGCGCGGAGCGAAACCCGGACGTTGAGGCCGCTGTCCTTCAAATTGACCGCATGGGCATGGCCCTGAGAGCCGAAACCGAAGATCACGATGTTTTTGCCCTGCAGCGGGGCTAGGCTGGCGTCTTTGTCGTAGTAAACCGTGGCCATAAATACTCCTATTGCAATCGCAAATTCTGCGAATTTGCTGCACGATCCGGCCAAGCCGGACCTTGCGGCGAAATGAGGAAAAGGCGGTAACACAGGGCTTCGGGAGGGGTCAACGGCCAAATCCTTTCCCCTTGACCCGCCCCGGAGGGCGGCATAAATCCCCAACATGTCGCGATTTATCCACGATTTGAAGCGCACCCATCACTGCAACGCTCTGACCGCTGCCAACCTCGGGCAGGAGGTCGTCCTCTTCGGCTGGGTGGCGGTGCGCCGCGACCACGGCGGCGTCCTCTTCGTCGATTTGCGCGATCGCAACGGCGTGACCCAGGTGGTTTTCAATCCGGAGACCAATTCCAAGGTTCACGAGTTGGCCCATCATCTCCGCTCCGAGTATTGCCTCGGCGTTCGCGGCAAGGTCGCTCGCCGGCCCGAAGGCATGGCCAACCCCAAGCTCCACACCGGCGAGATCGAGGTCTTGGCCGAGGAATTCGAAGTTTTCAATCCTTCGAAGCCGCTGCCCTTCCAAATCGAAGATCAGGTCGAGGTCAGCGAGGAGCTTCGCCTCCAATACCGTTACTTGGATTTGCGCCGGGCCCCGATGCAGCGCAATTTTCAACTCCGGCACAAGGTCGCCATGGCGGCCCGCAATTACCTTTCGGACAACGGCTTCCTCGAGATCGAGACGCCCTTCCTGACCAAGAGCACGCCCGAGGGGGCCCGCGACTTTTTGGTGCCCTCGCGGATTCACCACGGCCAGTTCTACGCGCTGCCCCAGTCGCCCCAGCTCTTCAAGCAATTGCTGATGATGTCGGGGATGGAGCGCTACTTCCAGATCGCCCGCTGTTTCCGGGACGAGGATCTCCGGGCCGACCGCCAGCCCGAGTTCACCCAGATCGACATCGAGATGAGCTACGTCAACCAAGAGGACGTGATCCAAACGATGGAAGGCTTGGTGAAGGCGATGTGGAAGGAAGGGCTGGGCGTCGACGTGCCGATGCCGATTCCGCGGCTCTCCTACGACGAGTCGATGGCCCGCTTCGGCCTCGATGCGCCGGATATGCGCTTCGGCTTGGAACTGCAGGACGTCGGCGAGATCTTCAAGGGAACCTCTTTTAAGGTTTTCGCCGACACCGTGAACAAGGGCGGCATGATCAAGGCGATCAATGCCAAGGGCAAGGCCGACCTGTCGCGGAGCGAGATCGACGAGCTGACCAAATTCGTCGGCATCTACGGTGCCAAGGGATTGGCCTGGATCAAGGTCCTGGAGACCGAATGGCAATCGCCGATCGTGAAGTTCTTCAGCGAAGCCGAGAAAGAAGCGCTCCGGAAGCAGCTCGACATGCAGATCGGCGACCTGGTCATGTTCGTCGCCGACAAGCCCAAGGTGGTCAACGACGCGCTGGGCAACCTCCGCGAGCACCTCGGCGCCAAGCTGGGCTTGATCGACGAGAAGCAATTGGCCTTCGTCTGGATCTACGATTTCCCGATGTTCGAGTACGACGAGAAGGAGGCCCGGCCGGCGGCGGTCCACCATCCCTTCACCTCGCCCCGAGCCGAGGATTGGGACAGCTTGGCGACCGATCCCTACAAGGCCCGGACCCAGGCCTACGACTTGGTGTTGAACGGCCATGAGATCGGCGGCGGTTCGATCCGGATCCACGATCCCAAACGCCAGGCCCAGATCTTCGACATCCTCAAGATCGACCTCGAGGAGGCCAAGAAGAAATTCGGCTTCCTGCTCGAAGCCCTGGAATACGGCGCTCCGCCCCACGGCGGCATCGCCTTCGGCTTGGATCGCTTGATCATGATCATGACCGGGGCGCCTTCGATCCGCGACGTCATCGCCTTCCCCAAGACCCAGAAGGGGACCTGCCCGCTCTCGGAGGCGCCGAGCCACGTTTCGGCGACCCAGCTCCTGGAGCTGGGAATCCGGGTCGAGGCCAAGAAATAATTCCTCAACCTTTGCGCCGATTTATGGAAGAATCGCGCGGTGGACTTCGACCTCATCGTCATCGGCGGCGGCGTCAACGGCTGCGGGATCGCCCGCGACGCGGCGATGCGCGGCTTCAAGACCGCGCTGATCGAGAAGAACGATTTCGGCTCCGGCACCACCGGCGCCTCTTCCCAGATGATCCACGGCGGCGCCCGCTACCTCTTGAGCGACGTCAAGACGACCCGGCTCTCCTCGATCGACAGCGGCTACATCCAGAAGATCGTGCCCCACCTGCTTTTCCGGATCCCCTTTCTCTTTCCGGTCCTGCGCAAGCCCGGGAAATCGGAGTTCGCCCGCAAAATTTACCTCGAAGCCCTCGAAGCCTATTTCGAGGCCTATGACAAATACAGCGCCTTGAAGAACGGCAAGCCCCACACCCGGCTTAGCCCCGAAGAAGCGCACTCCTTGGAGCCGGATCTGGTCGACGGCTTGATCGGCGCCGTCACCTTCGACGAATGGGGCATCGACAGCTTTCGGCTTTGCCTGGCCAACGTTCTGTCGGCGGCGGAGCACGGCTGCGAGGCCTTCAACCACACCGAGGTGACCGAAATTCTCAAGGAAGGAGGGAGGGTGGTCGGCGCGCGGGTTCGCGACGCGATCAGCGGCGAGCGCCGGGAGCTGCGGGCCAAGCTCGTGTTCAACGCCGCCGGGCCCTGGGTTCCGCGCTTGGCCGAGATGGCCGGCGTGGAGATCAAGCTCCGCCCGGCCAAGGGCGTTCACCTGGTCATCGACCGGCGGATCAGCAACTACGCCATCATGGCCACCGCCATCGACGGCCGCAGCATCTTCATGATGCCTTACCAAAACACCACCGTGGTCGGCACCACCGATGACGATTACTTCGGCGATCCCGACGAGATTCCGATCCTCGAGGACGAGGTCGAATATCTCTTGGATGGAATCGAACAGGTCTTTCCCCGCATTCGCCAGGCTCGGATCATCAATGCCTGGGCCGGAGTGCGGCCCACCCTCTACCGTCGCGACGCTTATGAAGACGACCTCAGCCGGGAACACGCCATTTTCGATCATGAGTTCCGCGATAAATTGCCCGGTTTCCTTTCGATCGCCGGCGGCAAGCTGGCGAGCTACCGCCTGATGGCCCAAGAAGCCGTGGATGCGGTCTGCCACAAGCTGGGGCGAATCTCGCCCTGCCGCACCCATCAAGTGCCCTTGCCCGGCGGCGAGCGAAGCGTCGATCCCGAGGCCTTGGCCAAGGAATTCGGAGTGCCGCTCTTCGCGGTCAATCGCCTGGTCTATCGCCATGGCGCCCGAGCCCTTCGCATCCTGGAGCAGGCCCGGGAGCGGCCGGCGATGGGCAACTTGATCTGCCAATGCGAGCCGGTGCTGGAATGCGAGCTGCGCTACGCGGTCCGCCACG